>JAZFTA010000139.1:0-4780 GCA_036446415.1 Rhodospirillales bacterium
CAAGCCCTTCTGGTCCAAAAGATCTTAAATAATACCAAGGATCCTAATTATTGACCCATTGTGACGGTGTTGCGAGGTTTCCGGCTAGGAGCGCGTTGCGCCGTGGCGCCATCCCGCCACAAGCGGCGCGCGACGACGTCCGGAAGCCTCGCAACACCGCCCTCAGGGGGTTCCGGGGGACACCCCCGCGCCCCCAAGGGGTCGCTTTTCCCGTTCCCTCGGGGCGTCGGAAGGGCTTGGTGATGGGCTGGCATCGCCTGCGCCCTCCCTCCTGCCGAGGAAACGGGAAAAGCGATCACAATGGGTCAATAATTAGGACCCTTGGTATAACATCCGGATAAACGAAAACGCCCCCGCCAATGGCGGGGGCGCTGGCTAGACGCGAACCTAGGCTCGCGTAAATCTAAGGGCCAAGCCTAAAGGCTACTTCTTTTTCGACTTTTTCTTGGATTTCTTAGCCTTTTTGACCTTTTTGGCCTTTTTGGCTGGCTTTTTCACGGCTTTCTTGGCTGGCTTTTTAGTCTTCTTCTTGGCCGCCGGCTTCTTCCTGGCGGCCGGTTTACGTTTGGCCGCGGTCTTGCGGGCCGCCGGTTTACGCTTGGCCGCAGGCCTCTTTCTCGCGGTGGTCTTGCGGGCCGCCGGTTTACGCTGGGCCGCCGGTTTCCTTCTCGCCGCGGTCTTGCGGGCCGCCGGCTTCCTGGCCGCCGGTTTACGCTTGGCCGCCGGTTTCCTTATCGCCGTGGTCTTGCGGGCCGCCGGCTTACGCTTGGCCGTTGTCTTCTTAGTCCCCATCGCCATTACTAGTCTCCTGCTTTTCTAAGCTAATGATCGTGCCATCGGCACATTTTAAGAACCCAACTTCACATAAAGGGCGCCGTAACAAATCCTTGTCCCGGGAGTGGAAAAAATTCAAACATAACTAACTATCAATTCCGGGCGATTATGAAGTTAGCCCGGCACCACTGAAGATACAAGTTTCAAGAATTACAATTATGTTGCGTTCGTTTGAAAGGTGTTGGCGAAAATTCAAACTGCAAAAAATTTTATTAATAATGTTTCTTGATAAAACAACGAAACAGGATTTGACCGGCACCCGCAAATACATCACAACTATTTGATATTGAAATGTTTTTTCAAAACAAGAAAACTCTGCCGTACCCGCTTTAATTAACAAAAAAATTCATCCCGGCTTTCTTTAGAAGAAATTCCGGTAATGTTTCGTTTAAAAAAAAATTTTATTTTTTTTGATTCCGGCTTGCGCGTTTTTAAAAAACTCTTCGAATTTCGCGAATCTGATCATTTGCGAAAACGGCGCAATTGATAATCAGCCACCGTCAACGATCAGCCCGCACCCACTACGGGTTCCCGTCATCTCCCTGCATTACGCTGCTTACCAGCTTGACGGTGATGTTGCGGCGTTCGGCCAGGGCTTTCGCGTCTACCGCCTCGACCAGGCGGCGCGCCGCCTCGAACGATCGTTCCATGCGGGTCAGCATGTAGCCGATTACGTCTTCTTCCACCTTAAGCTGGCGGTCGGCGAACAGCTTGACCAGGACCGCCGAAATCAGGGCGTCGTCGGGCTCGCCGATGCCAACCGAAGACGCCGAGTTGAGGCGTGAGCCAAGATCGGCGAGTCTAACCGTCCACCTGGAAGGCGGGGAGTCGGAGGTCAGCATCATATGGCGGCCGGTTTCCAGGGCCGTGTTGTAGAGGTGCAACAAGGCCTCTTCCCGGCCCAGGAAGGACTGGGCGTCATCCAGCACCAGGGCCGGGGCATCGCCGAAAATATCCGGCGGATCATCGGTGCGCAACTGATCGGGGGCGACCAGCCTACCACCGCTTAAAGACATGAACACCATTGCAAGGTGGGTCTTGCCGCAACCGGGCGGGCCATGAACGACCAGCGCCGGTCCCGGCCACCCAGGCCACCGGTCCAGCCAGGCGACGGCCTCGGCGTTGGGGGGGGCCACCAGGAAATCCTCGCCGGTCAGGGCCGGGCGGTGATCGAAATCAAGAGCCAGTTGGGAATGAAGGGTCAACTATTCCAGTGTCCTGTTTCCACTAATCCCCGCCGCCAAGGTAAAGGGAGCTGTCCTTGTACCTGGACAGGCCGAAGCGGACCATGACGCCGATGACCGCCGCCGCCGGAACAGCCAGCAACACCCCGGTGAACCCGAACAGGGCGCCGCCGGCGAGCAGCGCGAATATAAGCCATACCGGATGCAGGCCCACCTTCTCGCCGACCAACTTGGGAGTAAGAAGGTAGCTTTCGGCGGTCTGACCGAGCGCGAACACGGCGGCGACCAGCACCACCGGCTGCCAATCGCCGAACTGGGCAATGGCTATGCCAAGGCCGACGATCAGCCCCATCGCCGCCCCGAAATAGGGAATGAAGGAAATCAGGCCGGCCCCGATTCCGACTATCAGGCCCGACTGCAGTCCGATCAGCGTCAGGCCGGCGCCGTAATATATTGACAGGACCAGGCATACGGTCGCCTGGCCGCGGACGAAGGCGGCGATGGCGCCGTCGATTTCCGAGACCTGTTGGCGGATGGTCGGAGCCATGTCCATGGGCAGCAGGGAATCCAGGCGGGCCACTATAAGGTCCCAATCGCGCAGCATGTAAAAAGCTACCACCGGCGTGATGACCACCAGCGACAGCAAACTGATGAAAGCCATGCCGCCGCTCCACAGGTCGGCAAGTAACCTTGTAATCCAATGAACCGCCTCGCCGGCGTAAGCGCCGGCCGCCTCGCCCAAACGGTCAAGGGCGTCGGCGGGAAGGCCGGCCTGAAGTTGGCGCAATAATGGTTCGGCCTGATCGCGCAGCGCCAAGATCAGGTCCGGAAGGCGGGCCGCCAGTCCCACCACCTGGCCCTGCAACAGCGGAAACAGCAAAACCAAGCCGCCCGCCACGGTGAAGAAGAAGGCAAGCAGGATCAACGACGTCGCCACGGCCCGCGAAGCCCCCCACTTTTCCAGCCGGTCGGCCACCGGGTCCAGGAAATAGGCCACCGCCAGGCCCGCCACGAACGGCATCAGGACGCCGCTGAGCAGGTAAAGCAACACCGCGAATACGGCCAGTCCAGCGATCCAGTTCCAGGTCCGGTTTGTTTCATGTCTCATTTATCGGCCTCCAGGTCGACGGCCATCCGCCCCCAGGTTATGGCATAGGCGGCGCCCGAAAGAACAGTGGTCAGCCCGACCAAGTAGATCATAACACCTACCAGACCCGGATCATCTATATCATAGGCTTCGATGCCGATAACCGCCGCCGCCAAAACGATCTGGGCCAGGGTGTTCGCCTTACTTATAAACAGCGGCCGCATGTTCAGGGAATGGGTCAAGATATCGAACAGGATGGCGCCGCCGACGATCATGGCGTCGCGGAACACCACCAGGATAACCAGCCAGCTGACGATCAACTCCTGATGGCCGAGGGTGAGGTAAACGCTGACCAGCAACGCCTTGTCGGCCAGCGGGTCCAGGTATTTCCCGAATTCGGTTTCCAGGTTGAAGCGCTTGGCGACAATGCCGTCGATGGCGTCGCTGGCGCCGGCCGCCATAAACACCCAGAAGGCGGCCATGAAATATCCGCCAAGGATCATCCACACCATCAAGGGAACGCTGACGACCCGCGCGAACGTGATCATGTTGGGGATGTTTCCCGCCAACGGGCTGATCGGGGCGTTCATGCAGGCATGACCAATGAGGTTAAGGCCGGAAGGAACGGACCGGCTCCAAAATCCAGTCGTCGCCATCTCTTTTCAGACTAAGGTCGGCCTGCTCCAGGGTCAGGGAAAGTTGTTCGCGCTCCCCCAGGTAATGAAGGTTGATCCTTACCTCGTCGCGCGACAGAAGCACCAGTTCGGCATGGCGGACCACGGCCACGCCGGATAATCGCCGGCGTACCGTCAGCCAGTCTTCAAGGCCGGCTATGCGAACCGTCACCGCGATCACCGCCTGAGAGCCGAACTGCAGAAGGTTGTCGCGCTTCCAGCCGTCCTCGACGCTTAAGGCTATTTCCTCGGCCGCCCTTTTCAACAGGGCGTTCATATCTTCCCCGGGCTGGGATGAGAATTTGCGGATCATGGTCTGCTCCAAAAGGGCCGATCCGTAGCGGGTCGCATATACATCCAGGGTCCGGACTCCACGCTTGTCCATGCGGTTTACCGCCTGGGCGACAAGGACGTCGCCGGCGTTGTAGCGGGCCGCGATCGCCGACAGCCGCTGAAGGTCTCCGTCCACGGCCTGGCCGGCGCCGATAGCGGCGATATCGGGCAAATCCCCCATCGCCAGCATCATCGGGACCAGTCCGTCGCTGGCCGGCAGGGCCGCCCAGGATTGGCGCCAGGGATTGGGGCTGTCCCACAGCAATACCGCCCCCGCCACCTGGTATACGGGCAGGACCAGGACAGGCTTGGACGGGGTCTCGGCGAACGGCAGGTCATAGTCGATCAGAAGCTGGCGGACGGCGTCGGCGTTGAAGCGGAAGTTGAGACGCGCCAGATAGCGCACCGGCGAGGTCTTCTCATCCTCCACCGAGAAATCCTTCACATAAGGCGCTATCCTCTCGACCGCGAAATCGGGCAGCCGGAAATGATTGGAACGCGGGGTCAGGCGCTCCAGCAGACGGCGGAAAGCCTCCTTCTGGCCGTCGGCGTGGGCCTTGATCATGGCCTGGGCGGCGGTCTCGGCGGTGACGTCGACGGCGACGCCGCGGACCTCGAAGACATCAAACGTCTGGGCCGGGGCGCCGGCCGGGGCCATGATTAAGACG
>JAZFTA010000140.1:0-3424 GCA_036446415.1 Rhodospirillales bacterium
CGCCGCCGCGCCGCGAGGGCCGCCGGGGGGTATTCGGAGGGGGGTTTAAGCGAACAAAAATCGGTTCGCCACGTTTTCGCCAACCATGCGCGGATCGCCTGGGTAGTGGCCGGAAACGATCCCGGGCTGGCCCCATCCCTGACCGCCGAGGGATTTGAAGCGGCGCAACTGGCCAAGGCCACCGGCACCGCCGCCGCCATGGCCGGCATGGGGGCGCGGTTTGCCGCCGGCGACGACGCCCTGGCCCGCCTGGTGCGGGACCGCCAGGACGCGACGGAGCGATGGCGGCGGGCCAACAAGAAGCTGGTCGGGGCCGTCGGCCAGCCGCCGGACCAGCGCGACAGGAACTCCGAACAGCAGCTTCGCGCCCAACTGGCGGATTTGGAAAACACCCTTGAGGACCTGGACCGGCGGCTTTCGCGTGAGTTCCCCGAATACGCCGAGCTGGCCTCGCCCCAACCGCTGTCGTTGGCCGAGACCCGGAAACTGCTCGGCCCCGGCGAGGCGATGCTCACCTATCTGGTCGGCGACGAGGACACCTTCGTGTGGGTGGTGCTCCCTAGCGATGCCCGGATGTTCCGCCTCGGCATCGGCGGCAAGGAACTGGCCGAAAGTGTGACCGGGTTGCGCAAGGGCCTGGATGCAACGGGCATTACCGGCCTTGCCGATGTCCCGGCCTTCGACACGACGAAATCGTTTCAACTGTACGGGCGGATTTTCGCCGCCGCCGAGGGGATGATAGCGGGCCTCCGCCATCTCTTCGTGGTTCCCGACGGGGCCTTGCAAAGCCTGCCACTGGGGGTATTGGTGACCGAAAAGCCGTCAGGAGAACCAACGGATTTTTCCGGCTACCGCGAAGTTCCGTGGCTGGCCCGCAAGTACGCCATGACCACCCTGCCCTCGGTGTCTTCATTGCGGGCGCTGCGCCGCTTCGCCAGGGCAACCCGGGCCAGCAAGCCGTTCGTCGGTTTCGGCGATCCCCTGCTCAAAGGGCATCCGGGGGAAAGGCGCGGCGTCAAGCTGGCCAGCCTGTTCACGTCGAGGGGCGTCGCCGACGTCAACGCCGTGCGCAACCAACTGGCCCCCCTGCCCGACACCGCCGACGAACTGGAAGCCATGGCCGAGATCCTCGGCGCCGGCAAGGCCGATCTGTTCCTGCGGGCCCGCGCCACCGAAACCCGGGTCAAGAACGACGACCTCACCGATTACAAGGTGCTGGCCTTCGCCACCCACGGCCTGGTCGCCGGTGACCTGAAGGGCCTGGCCGAACCGGCCCTGGTGCTGACCCCGCCCAAGATAGGCACGGCTGAAGACGACGGGCTGCTCACCGCCGGCGAGGTGGCGACCCTTAAGTTGAACGCCGACCTGGTGGTGCTGTCGGCCTGCAACACGGCCTCGGCCGACGGCTCGCCCAATGCCGAGGCCCTGTCCGGTTTGACCAAGGCCTTCTTCTACGCCGGTTCGCGTTCGTTGCTGGTGTCGCACTGGCCGGTCGGCTCGGACGCCGCCGTCAAGTTGACCACCAGGATGCTGAAAGAGGTAGCCAACGACAACTCGGTTGGCCGGGCCGAGGGGCTGAGGCGATCCATGCTGGCCCTGATGGATACGCCGGGCAAGCCCTATTACGCCCATCCAATGTTCTGGGCGCCGTTCGTGATCGTCGGCGAGGGCGGGGTATATGCGCCGTCTTGGTGATCAGCCGTCGTTCTCCAGAAACCTGAAGGTTCCGCCGGTGGGCTCGCCGATCAGTCCTCCCTCTCTCATTACAATGCGCCCGGCGATGACCGTAACCACCGGCCATCCGGTGACCTTGAGGCCGTCATAAGGCGTCCACCCGCACTTGGAGGCGATCCACAGGTTGGTGATGGTGCGCCTGGCCTTGAGATCGACGATGGTGAGGTCGGCGTCGTAGCCGGCGGCGATGCGTCCCTTGCCGGCGATGCCGAAAATCCGGGCCGCCCCGGCGCTGGTCAGGTCGACGAACCTCTCCAGCGAAAGGTTACCCGAAGCGACATGGTCAAGCAGCACCGGAACCAATGTCTGGACGCCGGGCATGCCGCTGGGGCTCCCAGGATAGGGTTTTTCCTTTTCCTCGATCGAGTGGGGCGCGTGGTCCGAGCCGACCACGTCGACCAGCCCGTTCTGGACGGCCCGCCACAGGCCCTCGCGGTGGCTTGAGCCGCGGATAGGCGGGTTCATCTGGGCCTTTGTGCCCAGGCGCTCATAGGCCTCCGGCGCGCTCAGGGTCAGGTGCTGGGGAGTCACCTCGACACTCGCCGTATCGCGGTAGCCGGCAAGCAGTTCCATCTCGTCGGCAGTGCTGACATGCAGGACGTGGACCCGGCGCTTGATTCCGCGGGCCAGGCCCACCAGTCGCCGGGTGGCGACCAGCGCCGTCTCCACGTCACGCCACTCGGGGTGCTTGGAGACATCGCCGCTGTTCTCGGCTATCCCGAAGCGTCGTTTAAGCCTGGGTTCGTCCTCGGCGTGGACGGCGCAGCGCCGCGTCCCGTTGGCCAGGACCTGGGCCAGGGTGGCGTCGTCGCCGACCAGCAGGCCGCCGGTCGACGATCCCATGAATATCTTGACACCGGCGCAGCCGGGCAGGCCTTCGAGTTCCCCCAATTGTTCCACGTTGTCGGCAGTCGCCCCCACATAAAAGGCCATGTTGACCCAGGCCCGGTCCTTGGCGCGGCGGCATTTCTCGGCGATGGCGGCGGCCGAGGTGGTCGGCGGATCGGTGTTGGGCATCTCGAAGACCCCGGTTACGCCGCCCAAGGCGGCGGCCGCGGTTCCGGTGGCGATGTCCTCCTTGTGCTCGGCCCCCGGCTCGCGGAAATGGACCTGGGTGTCGATGACGCCGGGCAGGACATGCAGGCCGCCGGCCTCGAACAGGTCCTCCGCCCTGGCCCCGCCGAGATCGCCGATGGCCGCTATCAGGCCGTCCTTGAGGCCGATATCGGTGGTCTCGGCGCCGCCGGGGGTGATGCAGACGCCGCCGCTTATGATCAGATCGAATGTCTCAAGCTTGTGATGCATTAAAGGCCTCGGCGCCCCCCTATCCCCTCGAAATCGCTTGGCGTAACCCTTTTAACCCGTATGCCCCTGAGCGGAAAGGCCAGGATTGTGGTTAGGCCCGGCTGGATTGAGCTTTATTATTGTTTTCCAATGCGTTAGTAAAAAAAAATGAGGCGGATACACCGGCCGCGGAATATTTTGATTAACCTTCCGGAAATGACGAATGTGCTATAATTTCCAGAATCATGGCTGTCGAAGAAATCACATATGGTTGGCGGTCGGGGGCGGTCGGCCCCGCCGCCCTCATGGCCGCGTCCTTGACGGCGTTCCTTCTGGCCCCTTCGCCGGGGCTGGCCCTTCACGACTATTGCGGCTCGATGTCGGTGGTGGTGGTCGACGAGAAGAC
>JAZFTA010000141.1:0-2175 GCA_036446415.1 Rhodospirillales bacterium
CCTGTGCCTGCTTATGCTGGACATAGATTTCTTCAAGAAATTCAACGACACCTACGGCCATCAGGTGGGCGACGAGGTGTTGAAGCTGCTTGCCTCGACGCTGACCAAATCCGTCAAGGGCCAGGACATACCGGCCCGTTATGGCGGCGAAGAGTTCTCGATCATCCTGCCCGGCACCGACATTCCGGGCGCCGTCAAGGTGGCCGAGAACATCCGCAGGAAAGTGAGCACCAAGAAACTGGTCAACCGCGCCACCAATGAGGATCTGGGCAGGATTTCGGTTTCCATCGGGGTCGGGAAATTCGCCTACGGCGAGCCGCTGCCCCAACTTATCGCGCGGGCCGACGGGGCCCTTTACGCCGCCAAGGAGGCCGGGCGCGACCGGGTGGTGTCCCAGGACCAGATCAAGAACAAGGCGCTGGAGTTCGGCGCCTAGCAGGCTGCTGCAAACCCGGTTTTCCAGCAGTTTATTACTTCAGCTTCAGCCAGTCGTAGCGGTCCATCGAGCGGACCTCGATGTTGTTGATGGTCATGTCGCTGGAACCCTGGGCCAGGACGTCTATGGACACCACAGTTCCGGCGTCGCCCTTGCCCCATACCTTGCGGAAGAAATCGGCCAGCCCCCTGACGCTCTTGCCGCCGACCCCGAAGATTATGTCGCCGGCCTGAATGCCGGCCCGGTCGGCCGGCCCGCCGGCGGCGGTCCGTCTTACCAACAGCCGGCCCTGGACTTCGCCGGCGTATATGCCGAGCCACGGATGAGACGGCCTCGACGGCCTTCCCATGCTTATAAGATCATCGAGTATCGGTTTCAGGGCGTCGATGGGAACGAACATGTTGCCGGGCGAGGGAAAGACGTCCTCGAGGGCGTCCCCGACGATCAGCGATCCGATGCCGAGCAGGCGGCCGTCGCCGCCGAACAGCCCGGCCCCGCCGAAGTTGGGGTGCGGCGGCAGGGTGAAGATGGCGTCTTCCAGAAGGTACTCCCAGTAGCCGGCGAAGGCCCGCCTTGACGCGACCCTGGTCATGGTCGCCGGCGGATTGCCGGCCAGGCTTACGGCCAGGGCGCTGTCGCCGGGCTTTAACGACGAGGAATCGCCGAACCGGGCCGGCGACAGGCCGAGCGGGCGGGCCGCCCTCAGCAGGCCGAAGCCGGTTGAATGGTCGTAGCCGACGACCCTGGCGGCCACCACCTCGCCATCGGGTGTTATCACTTCGACGTGGTCGGCCTCGAGGATCACATAGCCGATGGTCAGGACCAGGCCGTCACCGTCTATGACCACGCCGTTTCCCTGGCGTTCGGGGCCCAGCGAGCGGGCGGTCCTGGCGTCGGGAGGCACATGGGCCCGCACCCCGACCACCGAGCGAACCACGTCCTCGAAGGACTTGGGGGCCTCCTGGGCGGCCGACGGTCCGGCGTAAACGGCCAAAACCAGGGCCGCCGCCAACAGGGCCAAGGATGTTTTGATGGTGGTTGTGGTCATGCCCTTAAGTGTAGTTCCGTGTTATAAACTTTGCCATGCCCGATTCTCCCCCATCCCCGCCCGTATCATATCTCGACGGCCTCAACGAGGCCCAGAGGGAGGCCGTCGAGGCGACCGAGGGGCCGGTGCTGGTGCTGGCCGGGGCCGGAACCGGCAAGACCAGGGTGCTGATCGCCCGGCTCGTCCATATCCTGAGCCAGGGCAAGGCCAGACCGTGGGAGGTGCTGGCCGTCACCTTCACCAACAAGGCGGCGGGCGAGATGAAGGAGAGGGCGTCGCGGCTTCTGGCCGGGACCGCCGATGACTGGTGGGTCGGAACCTTCCACTCGATGGGGGCCCGCATCCTCAGGGCCAACGCAGAGGCAGTGGGCCTCGGCTCCGATTTCACCATCCTCGATGACGACGACCAGGTCCGCCTCGTCAAACAACTGCTTAAGGACCGCCGCATCGACGAAAAACGCTGGCCGGCCCGGGCCGTCGCCGGGGTCATACAACGCTGGAAGGACTTAGGCCTGGCCCCCGGCCAGGTCCCGGCGGACGAGGATTCCGAGGCCGCCGACGGCCAGGCCCTGGAGGTGTATTCGGATTACCAAAAACGCCTGAAGGAACTTAACGCCGCCGACTTCGGCGACCTGCTTTTGCACTGCCTTACCCTGTTCAGGGGGCATCCCGAGATATTGGCCAAGTATCA
>JAZFTA010000142.1:0-3190 GCA_036446415.1 Rhodospirillales bacterium
TCTCGGCGTCGGGCGCCGGGTCCGCCACCGCCCCGGCAGCCGGGGCGTGGTGTGGATCGAGGGCGGCGAGATACATGTCGCCGGACGGCCCGAACACCTGGCGAGAAGGTTGAAGGACTGGCTGGTCGGTGAAGCCCGGCGGCGGATATCGGAACGGGTCCGCTCAATGGCCGCGAAGCTTGAGGTCAGGCCGGGAAGGGTTTCGATGCGCGACACCCGTTCCCGGTGGGGTTCGTGTTCGGCCAACGGTTCGATTTCGTTTTGCTGGCGGTTGGTGATGATGCCGGAATCGGTAATCGACTATGTGGTCGCCCATGAGGTCTCTCACCTGAGGTTCATGGACCACGGTCCCAAGTTCTGGAAAGCGGTCGGCGGGTTAACGGACGATGCCGAGACCTCGCGCGCCTGGCTGAACAGCCACGGCGAGAGGCTTCACCGTTACGGATAGGTAAGCATGTTCAGGGTCAAACCCGATCCCAAGTCGCTGACCGTCGGCGCCCTGCTTACGGGGCTGGTTGCGCTGGGTCAGATTTCCACATCGACCTATATCCCGTCGCTACCGTTCCTGGTCGAGGCGCTGGATACCGACGCCGGGCGGGTCAACCTGACGCTGAGCCTGTTCCTGGCCGGGTTCGCCATCTCGCAGCTGATTTACGGTCCATTGTCGGACCGCTACGGGCGCCGCCCGATCCTGATCGGGGGGCTGGTCCTTTATCTGGCGGCCAGCCTTTACTGCGCCTACGCCGGGACCATCGAGGAGTTGATAATGGGCCGCATAGCGCAGGGCGTCGGGGCCTGTTCGGGGGCGGTGCTGGGCCGGGCCATAGTCAGGGACGTCTACGGCCCCGACCGCGCCGCCAAGGCGCTTGCCTACATCGGCGTTGCATTCGCTCTATCGCCCGCCGTAACCCCCATCATCGGCGGCTATTTGCAGGTTTGGTTCGGGTGGCGGGCCAACTTCTTTTTCTTCACCGCCGTCGCCGTGGTTGTCCTCGCCCTGACCTGGATTATGCTGGACGAAACCAACGAAGACCCCGACCCCGGCGCGATCAACGTCGCCGCCATGGTCCGGACCTACGCCATGCTGCTTGGAAGCCCCGTTTACGTGGGTTACATGCTTAGCCTTTCCCTGATATTCGCCGGGCTGATGGCCTATACCGCCGCCGCCCCCTTCCTGTTCATCGACGTGCTGGGGATGTCGGCGGACGGCTTCGGCCTGCTTTCGGTCATCAATGTCCTTGGTTTCCTGGCCGGCACGCTGGCCGCCGGGCGCCTTACCTTGCGGCTGGGAACCCAGCGCATGGCCTTTCAGGGAATCCTCATCTCGCTGGCCGGGGCGGCGGCGATGGCGGCGGTCGCGGTGGCCGGACACATGAGCATTGCCGCCATTATAGCCCCGATGACGGTGTTCCTGGCCGGCATGGGGATAGTAATGCCCAACGCCATGGCCGGGGCCATGGCCCCCTTTCCCAGGAATGCCGGCGCGGCCTCGGCCCTGATGGGGTTCTTCCAGATGCTGGTGGCGGCCTTGGCCAGCGCCCTTGCCGGCTGGATGCCCAAATCGACGCAGCTGCCGATGGCCTTGCTCATGTTTATCATGGCGGGCCTGGCCCTGGTCGGGTTCATGGCGTTTATAAGGACCGGCCGGGCCGAAAAAGGATAGAGGACATGAAACAGGCGCAGGATTCCATAACCGTCGAAACCCGGGGCCAGGGCCTTTACGAGGTGACGGAGGAGATTGCCGCCTGGGTTTCACGCCAAGGCATCGCCACCGGGGTGCTGACCGTGTTCTGCCGCCATACTTCGGCCTCGTTGACCATTCAGGAAAACGCCGATCCGAACGTCCAGCGGGACCTTGAATCGTTTTTCAAGAAACTGGCCCCGGAAGATCCCGCCCTCTACCGCCATACCAGCGAGGGACCGGACGACATGCCGGCCCACATCAAGGGGGCGCTGACCGGTGTTTCCCTTTCCATACCGGTCAGCGGCGGCCGGTTGGGGCTTGGCACATGGCAGGGGATCTACCTGTTCGAGCACCGCCGCCGGGCCCATAGCCGCAAGCTGGTCCTGCATCTGGTGGGGCAGTAGCTATAAACTCAAAAGGGATTCTATTTCCGACCACACTTGGCGTATCTTCCGGTCGTTTTCGTCGCTCAGTGAATAGTTGAGATAGGCGGTCAGGGCCTCGGCCAGGCGGTTTACGGTCTCGTCAACATTGGGCGTGGCGGCGAAGGCGGAGGAATTATCGCTCAATGCGTCTTTCAGGTCTTCAAGGAGCAGGGCTGGTGATTTCTGTTCGGTGGCGATCTTGTAAAGGCGGCTGATAAGTGCGAAGCGCCGGGCCGCTATTTCCTGGGCGGCGTAGGCTTCGTTAAGTCCCAGTTTTTCCTGGCGGCCTTCTTTTTCCTTGGTAAGTTCAGCTATCCGGAGGTCGTGGCCGGGGCCGTCGGCCAGGGCGGTTATCCGTTCGTTGTACTCGAACTCCATCTCCATGATCGCTTCCTCGGCGCGGCGCACCATGCCGGCGGCCACATCCAGCTTTTCCTTGATTTCCAGTTGCAGGTGACGGTGGGAACTCATTGGTTTGATTATTCCAAGATGTTCTTACCGGGTAAGGATCAAGTAGAATGGTCTTTCAGTCAACAAGGAGGAAGGCGCCCTAAACTTTTCGTATATTGAATTCCCCCTATCCCTTTATTGGTTCAGGCGGCTTTGCTTTTAATGACGAGGGACAGGGTTTTCGACAGCTTGTCCATGAAGGTGCGTGATTTTATCAGCACCGACGGTCGGCCAATTTAATTTTATGAGTTCATGACCTAGCGCTTGCGCCAGGCCTGGGTTTTCAGGATGACACTCCGGGTGAGGAAGGTGTGAAGGAGCCGGGCGCCGAGACAGGTGTAGGCGATCATCATCGCCATCGCGGCGGCCATGGGGATATCTCCCTGGTCGTCCATGTTCATCACGGCCACCGAGGCCAGGGCCGTGTCGGACGAATAGATGAACACCTCCGCCGACACCGTGGTCATGGCGTTGAGGAACAAATACATCGAGATGTCGAAGATCGCCGGCAGGCAGACCGGTACCGTGACCCGGCCTAAGGTCTTGTAGAACGGCGCCTTCAGCGACGCCGAAACCGACTCGAATTCCGGATCCATCTGTTTCAAGGCGGTTATCGCGGTCAGGTGGCTGA
>JAZFTA010000143.1:0-3639 GCA_036446415.1 Rhodospirillales bacterium
GCGGCATCAAGATGTGCCTCGACAACATTAAGATCGCCTTCGGCCTGATCAAGAGAAAGCGCATGCACCTGGGCGTCCCGCACAGGATCAAGGGAACCGGCGACCTCCGGGCCATCCTCGCCAAGGCCGGCGAGATCGAGAGCCGCGCCGGAGACGGGCCATGACCAAAAAATACACCTACTACCCCGGTTGCAGTTCCCAAGGCAGCGCCTCGCACCTCAATGTCAGCCTCCGCGCCGTGGCCCCCAGGCTGGACATCGAGTTGGAGGAGCTCGACGACTGGAACTGCTGCGGCGCCTCCGTCGCCCACGTCGATGGCGGCCACCTGCCGACCCTGGCGCTTTCGGCGCGCAACCTCGCCCAGGCCCGCGGGCAGGGTGAACAGGACGTCATCGTCGCCTGCGCCGCCTGCTACCTGAAATCCCACCAGGCCAACGAAAAGATCCGCGACGACGAGGTCCTGCGCGGACAGGTCAACGAGGCGCTGGCGGCCGACGGCAAGTCATACGATGGCGGCCTTCACGTGCGCCACATCTGCGAGGTTTTCGTCAACGACATCGGGACCGAAGCCATCAAGGAGCAGGTGAGCAACCCGCTCGAAGGCCTGAAGGTGGCCGGTTACGTCGGCTGTCAGACGGTGCGCCCCTTCGCCGACACCGAACGCGGCGGAAACTTCGACACCTATGACGATCCCCGGTTCCTCGACGGCTTCATAGAGGCCTGCGGCGCCGAGGCGGTCGAGTTCGAAAATAAGACGACATGCTGCGGCGGCGCCATCGCCCTGATGAGTCCCGACAAAACCCTTGATTTGATGAAGGGCATCCTGGAAGAAGCCAGGGCAAGGGAGGCCGACTGCATAGCCACGCCGTGTCCGCTGTGCCAGCAGAACGTCGAGATGTACCAGGACAGAATCAACAAGACGTTCGCAACGGACTATCAAATCCCGGTCGTCTTCCACACCCAGATAATGGCCGTCGCCTTCGGCCTGGACGCCGTAAAGGATGCGGCGCTTGACCGCAACACTATCCCCGCCGACAAGCTTGCAGGCATGGCAGCGCCCTAGACCCCTACGGAAAAATTCTCTACAAGGGCGCTAACCGCCGGAACATCGCATGGAAAATTTTTCCGTTTCCACTATCGTCGGCAGCGCCGGATTCGCCGCCGGGATAGTGTTTGGGTTCACCGCCAACCGTACAAACTTCTGCACCATGGGCGCCCTGTCCGACATGGTATTCATGGGGAGCCTCAACCGTTTGCGCTCGTGGCTGCTGGCCATCGCCGTCGCCATCGCCGGCGCCCAGGGGCTTCACGGCCTGGGCGTGTTGGATATCTATTCATCGATCTATCTGACCTCCAACTTCGGCTGGCTGGGGGCCATCCTGGGCGGCTTCATGTTCGGTTTCGGCATGACCATGACCGGCGGATGCGCCGCCCGCACCCTGGTCCGCATCGGCGGCGGCAACCTGAAATCGGTAATCGTCATCATCATAATGGGTATATTCGCTTACATGACGCTGCGCGGGCTGACCGGCCTGGTGCGCCTGGAAATCGAGGGACTCGCCAATACCGATCTCACCGAACTGGGGCTTCAGTCCCAGGGCATGGCCGACATCATAGCGGCCCTGGCCGGGGCCGACGCCCGGACCGTTCGATGGCTGCTTGCCGCCGTTTTGATAGCCGGCTTGCTGTTGTTCTGTTTCAAGGATTCAGGATTTAGAAACTCTTCCGCGGATATAACCGCCGGCCTGGTCATAGGCGCATTGGTGACCGCCGGCTGGTGGATCACCGGCGTCCTCGGCTACGACGACTTCGAACCGACCCCCCTGTTCTCCTTCTCCTTCGTCGCCCCGGCCGGCAACGCCATCCAATACCTGATGACCTTCACCGGCTCGACCATCAACTTCGGCATCGCCACCGTCGGCGGCGTCATCCTCGGCTCGTTCATCGCGGCGGCCGGAAAAAGGAGCTTCCACGTCGAGACCTTCACCGACAAGGGCGACATGATCCGCCACATGTTCGGCGCCGCCATCATGGGGGTCGGCGGCGTCATGGCCATGGGCTGCACGATCGGCCAGGGCATCTCCGGCATGTCGACGCTTTCCCTGGGCTCGCTGCTGTCCCTGTTATTCATAGTATTCGGCGGTGTGTTCGGGCTAAAATACATCAAGGAAGGAAGCCTGGGCGGCGCCCTCGGGGGGCTGGTCCCGCGAAGATGAACCTTCCCCGTTTATGGGAGAAATTGAAATAGCCGGGAATACGATCAGGTTGTCCGAATTGGACCGGCGCGGCGTCCTCAAGGCGGCCGGCGCCGGCATCCTGGCCCTAGCCGGCGCATGCCTGGTAAGGCGCGGCGCCAATGCGACGCCCGAGGAAGCGGCCGACCTGCTGGGGAAACTGACCGGCGGCGCCCCGGCCCGGGAAGGCAAGGTTTCCCTTAAATTGCCCGAGATCGCCGAGGACGGGGCGGTGGTGCCGATAACCGTCACCGTCGACAGCCCGATGACCGAAACTGATTACGTCAAGGCGATACATATAATTGCCGAGGAAAACCCGTGGCCCGAAGTGGTCACCTTCAACATGACGGCGGGGCTCGGCAAGGCCGAGATTTCCACCCGCATGCGCCTGGCAAAGACCCAGAACGTGGTGGTGGCGGCGGTGATGAGTAATGGTTCGGTCCATACCGCCAAGAAGCGGGTCAAGGTCACCATCGGCGGCTGCGACGTCTGAGGGAAGAGAGAGGACTTTAAGCAATGGCAATGAAAAATCCCCGGGTCAGGGTTCCCAAGGCCGCGAAGAAAGGGGATATCATCCAAATCAAGACCATAGCCCCCCATAAGATGGAAACGGGCCGGCGCAAGGACAAGAAGACGGGCGAGGTGATCGCCCGCATGATCATCAACAGGTTCGTCTGCACATTCAACGGCAAGGAGCTGTTCAGCGCCGACATCCATCGGGCGGTCACGGGCGTTGAATGATTTTCCGCCAGCTCTTCGAGCCGCAGTCGTCGACCTACACCTACCTTATCGGCTGCCCTAAAAGCGGCCGGGCGGTTTTGGTCGATCCGGTGCTGGAGACCCTTGAGCGGGACCTTGAGTTGATCGCCGAGCTGGGGCTGAAGCTGGCCTTCACCCTGGAAACCCATATCCACGCCGACCATCTGACTTCGGCCTTCAGACTGAGCGCCGTCACCGGCTCGCAGATCGCCGTGCCGGCCATCTGCGGCCTCGAGTGCGCGACCATCGGGGTCAGCGAGGAGCGCCCCTTGGAAGCCGGATCGGTGGCCATTCAGCCCATCTTCACTCCCGGCCACACCGACCACCATCACTGTTACCTGATCGAGGATAAGTCATGGAGCGCCGTCCTCACCGGCGACTGCCTGCTCATAGACGGCTGCGGGCGCACCGATTTCCAGGGCGGCGACGCCACTGCGATGTTCGGCTCGGTCAGGGACAGGCTGTTTACCCTGGCCGGGGGGACCCTGGTCTATCCCGGCCATGACTACCAGGGCCGCCGGGTCTCGTCGATCGCCCAGGAGCGGGCCCGCAACCCCAGGCTGGGCGAGGCCATGAGCCTGGCCGGTTTCGTCGAATGCATGGCCAACCTCGACCTGCCCTATCCCCGCAAGATCGACATCGCGGT
>JAZFTA010000144.1:0-8066 GCA_036446415.1 Rhodospirillales bacterium
CCTGATCGCCAAGGTCGATATCCTGATAATCGGCGGCGGCATGGCCAATACCTTCCTGTTCGCCAAGGGAATTGAGGTCGGCAAGTCCCTGTGCGAGAAGGACATGGCCCCGGCCGCCGCCACCATCATGGCGGACGCCGGCAAGGCCGGTTGCGAGATCGTGCTGCCGGTCGACGCCGTGGTGGCCCGCCAGTTCAAGGAAGGGGCGGCCAGCCAGACCGTGCCGGTCGAGCGTATCCCCTCCGACGCCATGATGCTGGACATCGGCACGGCCTCGGTGGCGGCCGTTTCGGGCCACCTTGAAAAGTGCTCGACCCTGGTCTGGAACGGACCCTTCGGGGCCTTCGAAATCAGTCCCTTCGACGCCGGCACCAACGCCGTCGCCAGGGAGGCGGCCCACCTGACCAGGCAAGGCCGGCTGCTCAGCGTGGCCGGCGGCGGCGACACCGTGGCGGCCCTGGCCCGGGCCGGGGTTGTCGAGGATTTCACCTATGTTTCGACGGCCGGCGGGGCCTTCCTGGAGTGGCTGGAAGGCAAGGCCCTGCCCGGCGTCGAGGCGCTGAGGGCCTAGTTAATACTTTAAGAGGTCGGGGTTTCCTTTTTCTGTTCGGGGGCGGCGTCATCCGATTGTTCAAGGCTTGGAGCGTCCCCCATGTTGTCGATCAGCGAACCCAGCATGCCGCGCAGGTGTTCCGACTGTTCGAGCAGTTCCGAGGTCATTTTCATGGCCTCGGCCGATGACGCCGAGGCGATCTCCATGGCCAGTTTCTTGACCTCGCCCAGGGTTTCGGAAATCTCCCTTATCGCCCAGGTCATCTTGTTGGTGGTGGCCCGGATGGAGTCGAAACGCTGTCCGAAGGCTTCGTTGGCCTCCCCCGTCCTTGCCGCCCCTTGAGGGGATGCCTGATCGACGGCGCTGCGGTATTCCGAGGTAAGGACGACCAGGTTGTCGCCGGCGTCGCCATGGGGAAACTCGGCGGGGTCGGCGGGATAGACGATTACGTCCGTCTGCTCGGTTATCGCGGCCAGCAGCGATTCCACCTCGGCGATCTTTTCGGCGGCGTCGCCAAGCCCGCGGATCAGGGTGCCCGTCCTCTCCGCGTCATATGCCGCGGCGGAAGCGTTTTGCGAGGCTTGGAAAATCTGCTGGCTGATCGTCGAAATAGGACTAGACAGCTGTTTTTTGGACGGCTGGTCGGGCTGTTCGGCGGGGGCGGCGGACTCCCGGGCGGCGGCCTCAAACTTTTCGACCTCGGCCTTGGTCGCCTCAAGGTCGATCCTAAGCAGCGCCGCCTCGATCGCCGCGGTTTCCCCTTTTTCGGCCAGGGCCTTGGTTTCCTCCAGCTCCTTCCTCAAGTTGGCCGCTTCGGCCAGCGCCGCCTTCATATCCTTCCTGAGCCATGATGTTTCGGCCAGCGCCGCCTTGCCGTTGTCGGCTTCGGCCTTGATGGCGTCAATGTTCGATTGAAGCTGGTTGGCTTGAGCCAGCCTGGCCTTGATGCCGGTAAGCGCGAAAGCCAACTCGCCGACTTCGTCCTCGTTGCCGAGCGCCGGTATCGGCGCCTCGTCGTCGCCGGCCGCCAGTTTGCCGGTGGCGGCGGCCATCGCCTGAACCGGGGCGGCTATGGAGCGCATCAAAACGTGGCCGAACAGGATGACGGCCAGCAGGAGAGCGGCGCCGCCGGCCGGCAGCAGGGTTTGCACAAGCCGGTGGGTCTTGAGTTCATCCCTTGCCGAAGCCTTGTGCCTTTCCTGGGCGAAGGACGACAGGTTGTCCAGGTTGGTGGTCAGATAGGAGAATATTTCATTGAGCCGGCTTATCCGGTTTTCGCGGGCCAGCCTGATCTTGGAATAGGCGCCGAGGTGGGACTGATAGGTTTTTATCAGAATCCTCAGCCTGTCCTTGCCCGTATCGGCCAGCGGCGCGGCCTCGACCCTGGAAAGGAATTCACCGGAAAGGCCGCGCAACCGGGCCAGGCCGCTTTCCTTGCCGTAGTTTATGAAGTCGGCCTGGCTTTTGAGCAGCGAGGCGAGAATGTCCTTGAGTTCCACAATGTCGGAACTGGCCAGCGTCGCCTCCAGTTTTTTACCGGAGTTTTCCAGCCGGTTCCTTTGGTTGTTGGGGCCCGAGGCGCCCTGCCCGGCGTCGGCCTCGACGAGGCTCGAGAATTCCGCCGTGTATTGGGCGGCGGCCTCGTCGACCGAGGAGATCTGTTCCTTGATGAACGCCGTGTCCGGCTTGGCCTTGAGGTCGTTCAGCATGCCGGTGAAGGCGGCCACGTTGGCCTGATGGGTGGCCAGGTACTGGGGATCGTTGGCGATCAGGTAGTCCTTTTCGTCGTTGCGGATGCGCCACGCCCTGTTTTCCAGCGCCGCCGAAATTCCAGCCACCTTGCGGTCCGCCTTCAGTCGTTCGCCGGCCGCCGAAATTTCCTGGTTGGTGACATAGAGGCCGCCGGCAAGGATGACCAGCGCGGTCAGTCCCCCCAGGACGAAAAGGCTTATCCTGGTGGACAGCCGCACTCCGCCCAGGAAGGTCTCCTCCTCCAAGACCCCGTTTCCGGGATCGGGAAAATTCTTATGGAACGGGTGTCCATCGGACATGGGCAAGCTCCTTGGCAAGCTCCTTGGCAAGCTCCTTCAACTTTTCACTCTATCGCCCATAATGATAATGGAATCAAGCTATTATGGATATTATTTAGTTTTAAGGCGGGGCTTGGAGGAAATTTTAACGGGGTTGTCAGATTACGTTAACCTTTAGGGTGTATGTTTGGCCCCATGAACGAGGTGCTGAATTTCCCCAACCCGGCGCCGCCCGGCGCCACCATCAACGTCCAGGGCAACACCCAGGGATATCAGGCGGCCCGCGAGGTTAAGGCCCGCGCCGCCGTTACCCAGACCAACGACAGCATTAAGGACCTAAAGGCCATATCAAGGCTGAACCGCTTCCTGGACGCCAACGAACCCCTGAACGACGACGTGCCGCGCGGCTTCTACATAAACATTCAGGTTTGACAGTTCCGCTCCGCCTGCCCGCCCTGTTTTTGTTGTTTTTGTCGGCCTCGGCCCCGGCCCTGGCCGCCGATCTGGTGGTCAAGGTCGCCGGCCTGCGCTCGTCCAGGGGCGACGTCCACGTCGCCGTCTACGCGACCGAGGAAAGCTTTCCCGGCGACACCATGGCCGCCGAAACCCATGTCCCCATAACCGGCGAAAACGCCGAGGCGGTCTTTTTGGGCCTCGATCCCGGAACCTACGCCGTCGCCGTCTATCACGACGAGAACGCCAACCATGAATTCGACCAGGGCTGGTTCTACATTCCCCTGGAGGGGTACGCTTTTTCCAACGGCGCCACCGTTTTTTTCGGCCCCCCCGGTTTCGACGAGGCGGCGTTTTCCTTGGGCCGCCAAGGCGGCGAGATCACCATCATCATGGGATATTGATGGCCGGAGGCTGTTCAGGCTTTATCTTGATAGTGTAAGCTTTTATGTTGCTGGCGGTAATGGGTTGGCTTTTAAGGGCGGGGCATGGCCAAGAAACAAAGAAGGAAAAAGTCCAGGGCCGGGAAAAAGAAGAAAAGCTCGACACCGGTCATCGGCATCATCGTATGCTTCGTCTTGCTTTTCGCCGTCGGCGGCGGCTGGTACTTTGTCAAACAGTATGAGTCCAAAGGCGTTCCCGCCAAATCGGGGGGCGGCGGCGGGGGCATCGTCGTCAAGGCCACTGGCCCCGGCGTAAAGACCGGCGGACTGTCCAAGTCTTCGAAGCTTCAATCATCGACATCATCTTCCGGTTACGCCTCCCTGGGCATCGCCAGCAAGTCCGCCGGGTTCAGCCCCGACGACGAATTCGAGGCCGGCGAGGTGCTGGTCGCCAATCCCCCCGACCGCTTCGCGGTATCCATCGGCTCCATGGGTTTTTCGGTCATCGAGAGAGTCCACCTGACCGAACTTGACATCAGCGTTTTACGGCTCAGCCTGCCGGCCGGGATGAACGTCAAGCAGGCCAGAAAGACCCTTCGCGCCAAGTTCCCGGGGCTTAACATCGACGCCAACCACTACTTCGAGGCCCAGGGGGTGGAGGATTACCAGATGAGCGTTCCCCGGGCCCTGGTCAAGTGGCGGCCGGGGACGCCGACCTGCGGCGGCGGCATCAGGATCGGCATGATAGACGCTTCGGTGGACGTCATGCACCCGGCCCTGAAGGGCCAGAGGCTGGAATACCGCTCCTTCCATAAGCAGGGCCGCCGTCCCGGTCCGGCCGACCACGGCACCGCGGTGGCGGCGATCCTTATCGGCAAGCCCAAGTGGGGCGGCCTTCTGCCGGGGGCCGAGCTGATCGCCGCCAATATGTTCGAGACCACCGAGTCGGGCCGCGTGGTCGGCAACGGCATGGCCTTGCTCAAGGCCATCAACTGGATGTCGCAAAAACGGGTCCAGGTCATCAACATGTCGGTGGCCGGGGCCGACAACAAGATAGTCCGCAACGCCCTTAACAAGGCCAGGGCGAAGGGCCTGGTCATGGTCGCGGCGGCCGGCAACTGGGGCAAGAAGGGCAACAAGCCGGCATTCCCGGCGGCCTATAAGGACGTGCTGGCGATCACCGCCTTCGGCACCGACAAGAAGATTTACGCCAGCGCCAACCTCGGCAAATACATCGACTTCGCGGCGCCGGGGGTGGGGATATACACGGCGGTGCCGGGCGGCGGACGCATCCAAAGCGGCACTTCCTTCGCCTCGCCGTTCGTTACCGTCCTCCTGGCCCTTCAGATCGAGCGGGGCGGGGCCAAAAAATCAAGCGCCATGCGCGAATTCCTGCGCAAATACGTCGTCGATCTGGGCGCCAAGGGCAAGGACGAAACATTCGGCTGGGGGTTCGTCAACCTGCAGCCCAGATGCTCCTGAGAGAGGCGGCGCACTCGGTCAGCGGGGGCCGGACAGCCGTTCCAGCCTGAGCCGGTGGCGCTCGTCGGTGAGCAGGCGGACCCCGCCGAGCACCGCCGCCAGCACCCCGAAACCGGTCCCGCCGGCGATCAGGAACATGATCAGCAACTGATACTTTACCGCTTCCACCGGGTCGACGCCGGCCAGTATCTGTCCGGTCATCATGCCGGGAAGGGAAACCACGCCGGCTATGGACATGGCGTTGACGATGGGGGTCAGGCCGGTGCGCAAGGCCTCGCGGCGGGGACCGGCCAGCGCCTTGTAGCGGTCGAAACCGAGGGCCAATCCGGCCTCGATGGACAGGCGTTCGCGCGACGCCGAGTTGAACAGCGTGTTGAGGGCCAGCGCCACGCCGTTCATGGTGTTGCCGAGGATCATGCCGAGCAGGGGCAAGGCGAAGCGGGGATCGTACCAGGGATCGGGCTCGATGGCGGTGGTCAGGGCGAGCACGGTGACCAGCACGCTGGCCGCCATCATGCTGGTGGCGCCCAGGCCGTAGCCCCACGGACCGGCCAGCCGGCGCTCCTGGCGGGCCATGATCTCGCGCCCGGCGACCAGCACCATGACCGCCATGGCCAGCCCCGTCCACTGGGGCGAGGCCAGCGCGAACAGCGCCTTCAGGACGAGGCCGATCAACAGCAGTTGCACGGTCATGCGGGCCGCCGCGACCAGCAGGGTGCGCCCCAGACCCAGCCTCAGGGCCAGCGACAGTCCGACGTTGGCGAACAACAACAGGGAGGCCAGCGCCACGTCCTGGTAGCCGAGGGCGATGAAGTTCATTGCCCATCCTCCTCCAAGCGGCCTTGGTCGATGCGATAGCGGCGCCCCGCAATGCGCCGGGCCTGCCGGCGGCTGTGACTGACCAGCAGGATCGAGTCGCCGCGGCCCAGGCGTTCGACGAGCAGGGTCTCCACCAGGGCCGCCGTCGCGTCGTCGAGGCCGGAGGTCGGCTCATCAAGGAGCAGGGCCTTGGGCGAAAGGGCCAGCGAGCGGGCCAGGGCCAGCCGCTGGCGTTCCCCGGTGGACAGCCGGGCGACCGGCCAATCGAAGACATCGGCCCCCAGGCCCAGCCTTTCCAGCGGCCCGGCCGCCTCGCCGGGATTCTCGAAATGGTCTCCGACCCGGTCGGCCCACCAGCCGGACTCGGCCGGAACGTAGGCGACCAGCCGGCGCCACCTGGGGGCCGGCATGGCGTCGCGCCGCTCGCCGTCGAGGGTCACTGTCCCGACGTTGGGATCGAGGTCGGCTATGGCCCTGAGCAGCAGCGTCTTGCCGGACCCCGACGGGCCGGTCAGGGCGACGCATTCACCGCTCCCGATGCGCATGGAGAACGGTTCGATCCCGGGCCGGGTGAGGTGATCGATGGTGAGCATGGCCGCCCCGCCGCGCCCTACCCCTCCAGCCCCATCAACGACCGGGCGAAGGCCCGGGCCTCGAAGGCGTGAAGGTCTTGTGCTGACTCGCCGACCCCGACCGCGTGAATAGCAAGTCCGAACCTTTCGGCCAGGGCCACCACCACGCCCCCCTTGGCGGTGCCGTCCAGCTTGGTGACGATCAGGCCGCTGACCTCGACCATGTCGGCGAACGCCTCGACCTGGTTGTGGGCGTTCTGGCCGACCGTGGCGTCGAGCACCAGGATGCAGTCGTGGGGGGCGCTATGGTCCAGCTTGCTGATCACGCGGACGATTTTTTGCAGTTCGGCCATCAGGTCGGCCTTGTTGTGAAGGCGCCCGGCGGTGTCCACCATCAAGACGTCGGCGCCGGCGGCCCTGGCTTTTTCCAGGGCCTCGAAGACCAGGCCGGCGGGGTCGGCCCCGGTCTTGGCGGCGACCACCGGACAGCCGGTCCTATCGCCCCAGGCCCGCAACTGTTCCACCGCCGCCGCCCGGAAGGTGTCGGCGGCGGCCAGCATCACGGTGCGGCCGGCCCCGGTGAACTGTCCGGCCAGCGTGCCGATGGTGGTGGTCGTGCCGCAGCCGTTGACGCCGCAGACAACGATGACATGAGGCTTGTTGGCGGGATCCACTTGCAAGGGCCTGGCCACCGGGGCCAGGATGGCCTCGACCTCGCCGGCCATGGCCCCCAGCACCACTTCGGCCCCGGCGTCGCCCTCAAAGCGCCTGGCGGCGACCGATCGGGCCAGCCGGGCCGCCGTATCGACGCCCAGGTCGGCGGTGATGAGAAGTTCCTCCAGTTCCTCGATGGCCCCGGCGTCGAGGCGTTTTTTGGTCAGCAGTCCGCCGACGCCTTCGGCCAGTTTCGAAGACGACCTGCCCAGGCCGCGCTTGAGGCGGAACAGCCAGCCCGGCCTGTCCCCGTCTTGAGGGTCGGTTTCGTTCATGGTATTTCCCGGCCGATCAGGTTCGAGTCTTCCACTCCCGTGATCCGGGCCCTGACGATGTCGCCGGGGGCCGCATCGAAGTCCAGGCGGACCGTCGCGTAGTGCCGGTCATGGCCGCGGTTGTCATCCTCGACCAGCACCTCGGCGTCCGACCCGATCCTCGATTGAAGGTAGCCGGCCAGGGCCCGGTCTCCGGCCTGGCGCAGCCGGGCGGCGCGCTCATTGATGACGGCGGAAGGGACCTGGGGCATGGAGGCGGCCGGGGTTCCGGGCCGGGGCGAAAAGGGGAATACATGGAGATAGGTCAGAGCCATTTCGCCGATCATTGAGACCGTGGCCTCGAACATCTTATCGGTCTCGGTCGGGAAGCCGGCGATAAGGTCGGCCCCCAGGACCACATCGGGCCTGGCTTTTCGCGCCCGGCCCACGAATTCCAGGGCCGATGATCTTGAATGGCGGCGCTTCATCCTCTTGAGGATGGCGTTGTCGCCCGATTGCACGGAGAGATGCAGGTGCCCCATCAGCCTCGGCTCATCGGCCAGCAGGGCGAACAACCGGTCGTCGTCGAGCCCCGGGTCCAGCGAGGTCAGGCGCAGGCGTTCCACTCCCGGCGCTTCATCGAGCAGGCGGCTGACCAGTCCGCCCAGTCCGCCCAGCCCCGGTGAGGCGGAAATGTCCAGGCCGTAAGAGGCGATGTCGGCCCCGGTCAGCACTATTTCCCGGTGTCCGCCTTCGACCAGGGCCTGGGCCTGTTCGATGATACGCTCAGGGGTCAGGCTGCGGTT
>JAZFTA010000145.1:0-5675 GCA_036446415.1 Rhodospirillales bacterium
GACGGCCTGCAAAAGACTGTCCGGGTCCGCGCCGTCGAATACGAAACCGGTTCCGGCCTTGCCCCCGGAAACATCGAAAACGCTGTCGGCCAGACCGCCGGTCCGGCGCACCACCGGCAGAGTCCCGTATCTTAAGGCATAAAGCTGGGTCAGGCCACAGGGCTCGAACCTGGAAGGGACAAGCACCATGTCGGCGCCGGCCTGGATCAGGTGCGACAGATCCTCGTCATAACCGATTACAGCGGCCATGCGGCCCTTCGAGGCGGCCGCCGACTTTTTTATGGCCCTTTCGTACCTGGCCTCGCCCGAACCCAGAACCGCGACCTGGGCGCCGAGGCCGAAAAGGCCTTCCACGGCGTCCAGCGCGATGTCGATGCCCTTTTGGTGGGTGAAGCGGCTGACCATGCCCAGCAGGGGGGCCTGGTCGGTTACCTCGAGGCCCATCCGGCGCTGCAGGGCGGGCTTGTTCTCGGCCTTCCTTTCCAGGCTTTGAGGCGAATAGTTGCGGGCAATGGCCTTGTCCTTGGCGGGGTTCCACAGGCCGTAATCGACGCCGTTGAGGATGCCGCTGAGGACCCCGGCCCGGGCCCTGAGCAGGCCATCCAGGCCCTCGCCCATTTCAGGCCCCTGGATCTCCACGGCGTAGGACGGGCTGACCGTGGTGATCCGGTCCGAGAACTGCAACCCCGCCTTGATGAACGACACCATGGCGTAGTACTCGACGCCGTCGATGGTGAAGTCACTGTCCTTGAGGCCGACGCTTTTCAGGATCTTGGGCTCGAACAGGCCCTGATAGTGGATGTTGTGGATGGTGAACACGCTGGGGACCGGAACGCCGCCCAGGCGCGACAGGTAAAGGGGGACCAGGCCGGTGTGCCAGTCGTTGGCGTGGACCACGCCGGGCCGCCAGCCCTTGACGCCGTCCCTGCAAACCAGGGCCGCCGCCATCGACAGCAGGGCGAAACGCAGGTGGTTGTCGGGCCATGCATTACCCTTGGCGTCCGCGTAGGGGCCGCCCCGGCGCTTATAGAGGGTCGGACAATCGACCAGCCACACATGAATGCCGCTGTCGGGCATGCGGGCCGGGATCAGGCGGGTTCCGCCAAGGCCCAGGGGATCGCCCAGATCAACGGCCTTGCCCTTGCCTTTCCCCGGGGCCTCGGCCCGGTCCAGGGCTTCCGCGTAGGCCGGCAGGATGGTCCTGACATCGCAGCCGAGCGCGGCCAGGGCGGCCGGCAGCCCCGAGGCGACATCGGCCAGGCCGCCGGTCTTGACCAGGGGATAGGCTTCGGAGGCGGCGTAAAGGACTTTCATCGCTCATCGCCTAAAGCCTATTCATAAAAAGGTAAAGTGCAAAAGGAGCCTGGGAGTTTTCCGGTCATGAGAGGTGGCGCTATCCGCCCCAACGTGGAATAATTACCCGAAATCAATACTGGGAACCGCCGGCCATGCCCGACAAGCCCAAGACCCCCGTCGACGTCAACCTGGCCCTCAAGAACACCCTGGCCCTGGTCCTGGCGGGGGGGCGGGGCAGCCGGCTGATGAACCTTACCGACGCCGTCGCCAAGCCGGCGGTGCCGTTCGCCGGCAAGTACCGGATCATCGACTTTCCGCTTTCCAACTGCATCAATTCCGGCATCCGCCGGGTCGCCGTGCTGACCCAGTACCGGGCCCATACGCTGATCCAGCATGTGCAGCGGGGCTGGGGGTTCCTCAAGGCCGAGCTGCAGGAATTCATAGAGATCTGGCCGGCCCAGCAGCAAACCGAGGATCAAAGCTGGTACAGGGGGACGGCCGACGCCGTCTACCAGAACATCCCGACCATCGAGGCCTACGGCACCAAGCACATCCTGGTCCTGGCCGGCGACCACGTCTACAAGCAGAACTACGCCAGGATGCTGGCCCAGCATGTGGAGCGCCGGGCCGACGTGACGGTGGCCTGCGTCGATGTGCCGCTCATCGAGGCCAGGGAGTTCGGCGTGGTCGGCGTCGACGACGGGGACGCCATCGTGAGTTTCCTCGAAAAACCGGACAACCCCCCATCCATCCCCGGCCAGCCCGACCGGGCCTTCGCCTCCATGGGCATATACATCTTCGACGCCGGTTTCCTGTTCGAGCAGTTGCGCCGCGACGCCGGGGCCAAGGGCTCGACCCATGATTTCGGCAGGGACATGCTGCCCTTCCTGGTCGGCAGGTGCGGGCTGTATGCGCACCGCTTCGCCGACAGCTGCGTCACCAACGAAGCCACCGGCAAGCCCTACTGGCGCGACGTCGGCACCATCGACGCCTACTGGCGGGCCAACATGGACCTGACCTCCATAACCCCGGACCTCGACCTCTACGATTCAAGATGGCCGATCTGGACCTACCAGGAGCAGCGGCCCTCGGCCAAGTTCATCTTCGACGACCCCGACCGCCGCGGCATGGCCGTCGATTCCCTGGTTTCGGCGGGCTGCGTAATCTCCGGCGGGCTGGTCAGGCGTTCGTTTCTGTTCAACAACGTGCGGGTCAACTCCTTTTGCGTTATCGAGGACACGGTGGTTCTTCCCAACACCGAAATCGGCCGCAACGCGGTCATCTCGAAGGCCCTCATCGACGGCGGCTGCAATATTCCCGAAGGGCTGGTGATCGGCGAGGATTTGAAGCTTGACGCCAAGCGCTTCCACCTCACCGAAGGCGGCATAGTCCTGGTCACCAAGCAGATGCTGGAAATGGTCTGAATCTTTTGGCGCCGGATGCTTCGAGACGGCGACCAGCGCCTCCTCAGCATGAGGTGTAAGTGTTTGATTCCTCAGCATGAGGATTAAGTGTTTGATTCCTCAGCATGAGGATTAAGTATTTGATTCCTCATCGGAGAGGAGCGGTTCGAAGAACCGCGTCTCGAAGGATTGTTACCGCAAACCCGCTCTATTCCGCCGCTTTGGTCTTGCCGTAGGCGTCGTCGGTGTAGGTCGAGGCGATCTCCCTGAAGTCGTTCTCGCGGGCCTTGAGGGCGTCGATTACGTCGGGATCGAAGTGCTTGCCTCGCCCCTCGAGTATGATCTGCATGGCTTTTTCATGGGGGAAGGCCGGCTTGTAGACCCGTTTCGAGATCAGGGCGTCGTAAACGTCGGCGACCGCCATAAGGCGGCCCGAAATGGGGATGGCCTCGCCCTTGAGTCCGCCGGGATAGCCCGAGCCGTCCCATTTCTCGTGGTGGCTGAGCGAGATTTCACGGGCCAGCCTTAAAAAGTCGTTGGAGCCCAGCTCGGCTTCCGCCACCTTCAGCGCCTCGCTGCC
Source organism: Rhodospirillales bacterium (assembly GCA_036446415.1). GTDB lineage: Bacteria > Pseudomonadota > Alphaproteobacteria > Rhodospirillales > 2-02-FULL-58-16 > JAZFTA01. Next base: position 3,280 of record JAZFTA010000145.1, read on the forward strand.
GATCTCGGAATGGGTCTTCATTATCTCGAACTCCTGGTCGGTCAGCTTGCCCGGCTTGAGCAGGATGGCGTCGGGTATGCCGACCTTGCCGATGTCGTGAAGGGGCGCCGACTTGTACATCAACTCGATGGCATCGCCGTCCAGGCGTCCCGAAAAACGCGGGTGGTCCCTTAACTGTTCGGCCAGCACCTTGACGTAGCGCTGGGTACGCAGGATGTGGGCCCCGGTTTCGTTGTCGCGGGTCTCGGCCAGCGAGGCCAGGGTCAGGATGGTGGCGTCGCGGGTCCGCTTGATCTCCTCGGTGTGGTCCCTGATGCGTTCGACCATGATGTTGGTGTGCTTGGCCATGATCCCGAATTCGTCGTTGCTGGCGACCGGCACCGAGCCCGTGAGGTCGCCGGCCGTGACCCCGCGCAACACCCCGTTCTCGGCCTCGAAGAAGCCGCGAAGGTTCTTGGAATAGGAGAGTATGATGTTCAGGGTATGGGGCATTATCACCGCGAAGACGAACAGGAACTCCTTGATGATCGACAGCCGGGCCTCGGCGAAACTGAGGCTGTCTCCGACCTCGGCCAGCCAGGCCAGGTCCTTGTTGACCAGCAGCATGAAGACGCCGACCACCAAGGTCACCGAGATCGAGGCGAACAGGGCGGCCCTGGCGGTCAGCGAGAAGTAGTCCTCGTCAAGGTCCAGGTGCAGGCCGCTTTGGGCGGCCAGGCGCGCCACCTCGCGTTCCTGCTCCAGGGCCAGGTCGACCGCCGCGAAAAAGCCCAGGGCCGAGATGCCGACCAGCACCTTGAGGCCGCTTTCCAAGGGAAAATCGTACATGACCTTGTTGTAAGCCGCCAGGATAACGGCGCTCGATACGAACAGGGCGATCTCGAGGCGGAAGGCGCGTCCCCCGCGCCCCTTGAGGGGGCCCGAGGTCACCAGCCCGGCCGACAGCAAGCGCCGGACGATGAACTGCAGCGAAATCACGAAGGCCACCGGCCCCGCCACCTGGACGGGGGTCAGGCTTTCGATGAACGGGCAGACCTGGATGCCGTAGACCGGCAGGATGGTCATGGCCGCCAGGTAATGCAGCGCCGGGCGCATGGGCTGGGCTCCCTATTAGGCAGTTTTGGGGCGTTTAAAGGCCCCTCCATGTTAGATGGTGATGGTATCGCCGTTTTTCACCCCCGCGTAGGATTAATGTATGATGGGGGGCACTCAAATGACGGTGAAAATTTGGTATAAGGTGATGAAAAGACTTTCCCCCATAAAGGTTCTTCTGTCTTCGGCGGGCTTGGCGTTGCTCTTTGCGGCCGCTGATCCATCGCCAGCCCAGGCCGGCGAAACCGTCCATGGTTTGCGCCAGGCGGGGTGGGTCCTTGTCGAAAAGTCGGAGCATGACGAGTGGCACATGGGCGTTGCCCCATATGAAAACATCAGCCGCCTGGTGTACGTGGTCAAATATACCTTAAGAAAAGAAGGCAAGACCATGATCTGCACCCTGGAAAGAGACGTCATGCTGGACACCGCCAAACAAACCTGCGCCCCGGCCAAGTAATTAAGAGCCTATCCGAACAACCGGAGGCGGTTGTGACGGGACCAAATCAGGCCGGCCCGCGGTTGCTTACGGTTCTTTCAGCAACCGCGTCAAATTGCCCCAAAGAACAAAGGTTTCCATATCTGCTTCATCACTGAACTCGAGATTATACTTGACGGGAGCGTGATAGGAGCCGGGTTCGTCCAATCCGATGCGCCATTTGCCCTTACAGTGTTCTTCCAGCCAGGAAATTGTGGCGATCAATTCGACATGATGGGGAATCATTTCGTCGCGGTTGTAGGTGCGGCGTTCCTCGCCCTGTCTTCTTTCACCGTTAACGCGGCGGTCAATATCCACCTTGAAGAACACAACACGCCGCTCATCGTTGTTGCGGCGGTTAACCGAGGCGGCAATAATAACATTCACTTCATCAGGCATGATTTTCTCCAGCCGGAGCTCCAGGTTACACGCCGGCTGTAAATTTTTTATTAAAATAAAATGGTTTAGGTCATGGACTCATAAATGGCGGATTGAAGAAACCAGTATATCGGGTTAGGCAAGGGACCCACGCTTACGGCGCCGTTCCACCCCGGCGCAGGGTTAATGTATGAGGGGGGAGTTCCTCCTTTGTCATGCCCCCGGCCACACCGCCCGCACGCCGTCGATCACGAACTGGACCGCCAGCGCCGCCAGGATGATCCCGGCGACCCGGCTGATCACGTTGACGCCGGTGACCCCCATCAGGCGCATCACCGGTCCGGTCAGCACCAGGCAGACCATCAGGATCGCCAGGACGGCGCCGAGCACGCCCAGGATCATGGCCTTGCCCGCCAGGTCGGGGGCCCGGCCCATGAGCAGGACAATCGAG
>JAZFTA010000146.1:0-4007 GCA_036446415.1 Rhodospirillales bacterium
TCAGGCTATTTCAGCGTCTTCAGGTACTCTATCAGGGCCTTGCGGTCCTTGGCTTTCTTGGTCTTGGCGGTCATCTTGGTCTTCTTGCCGCCGGTGAACTTCTTGGGGTTCTCGAGCCAGCCGTCGAGGGACTTATCGTCCCATACCCAGTCCGCTCCCTTGAGGGCCTTGTAGTCGCGCTTTTTGCCGTTGTTGAAGCCTTCCGCCGTGCCTGCCTTGCGGCCATAGACACCGAACAGGCTGGGACCTATCTTATGCTTGCCTGGCTTGACAGAGTGGCAGATCTTGCATTTCTTGAAGGCCTTGGGAGCCTTGTCGGCCAGGGCGTCGCCGCCGGCCAGGATCATTGCGGCAGCCATCGCGATGGCCAATATGCTAACTTTTTTCATTTAATGTTTTCTCCAGCAAACTTTATTTAATTCAGCAAACGATTGCGCATTGAGGCGAGCATTATTGACAAGAACGCCGGGGCTTGCAACCACCAGCTATATCGTAAGACAATAAATAAGCACATCAATGGGGCAATATTAGGGCGCCGGAAAGGCCTTAATAGGTGTATTTTGAGACGCCGTTTTGCCAATTACGCGACAAAAAAGTTCGTATTCAAAGCGTTACATTGATATATTCTTTACGGCCATTGCCGGGGAGTAACCTGATTCAGCGCCGTTTGGCGGGTGTCGGCGCTTTTTTGGAATGGAACGAAATGGAAAGAAAGACTCTATCAAAAGAAGACGTTGAAAAGCTTTTATCCAGCCCTTCCGGCGAAATTCGCGCCCAGACGGCGGCCAAGATCGCCAGCGATTTCAACCAGGGCGCCCTGACCGATTCCGAACGCAAGCTGGCCGAGGAAATCTTCAGGATCATGGTCAAAGACGCCGAGGTGCGGGTGAGGGAGGCTTTGTCCCAAAACCTGAAGGAAAGCTCGGTGGTGCCTCACGACGTAGCCATGACCCTCGCCAACGACGTAGATTCGGTTGCCTTGCCGGTTCTGGAATTTTCTAAAATCCTGTCCGATGAAGACCTCCTGGAAATAGTGCGCGGACAGGATGTATCCAAACAAGTTGCCATCGCCAGCCGATCAAACGTGTCAGAAGCATTATCGGACGCCCTGGTCGAAACAAAGAACGAAGAGGTGGTGACTTCCCTTGTATCCAACGAGGGTGCGGACATTTCCGAAAAAACCTTTCAAAAGTGGTCGAGGACTTCCCGGCCAGCGAGAAGGTGCATGGCGCCATGGTGGACCGCTCCAAGCTTCCGGTTACCGTTGCCGAACGGCTTGTGACATTGGTTTCGGAGAACCTGAAGGAAAAGCTGGCCCAGAACCAGGAACTTCCGGCATCCTTGGCTACCGACCTGATCCTGCAAAGCCGGGAGAGGGCCACCATCAACCTTTCCAGCGAACACGGCGACGATGACCTGGAGAAACTGGTCCGCCACATGCGCAAACAGGGACGCCTGACGCCATCGATAATCGTCAGGGCGCTGTGCATGGGAGATTTGAGCTTCTTCGAGGCGTCGATGGCGGAACTGGTCAACCTGCCACTGGTCAACGTGCGCCAGTTGATTCACGATTCAGGGAAACTGGGCTTGAAGGCCATATATGAGAAGACCGGTCTTCCCGAGAGCCTGTTTACGGCGGTGCGGGCCGCCGTCGACGTGGCCACGGAAATGGAATACGACGGCGAACCAAACGACCGTGAGCGTTATTCCCGGCGCATGATCGAGCGCATCCTCACCCAGTATGGCGATCTTGGCGTCGAGTTCGAGGCCGACGATCTCGAGTACCTGCTGAGCAAGATGCGGGAACTGCCGCCCGATACCATGGACGCCGCCTGAACGCTGGCTCGATAAACCGGGCCCCTAGAGGCGTCCCAGTTCGTTCCAGATGGCGTAGTTCCTACGAAAGGCGCTCAGGGATTTCCAGACACGCCTGAAGTCCCGGTCGGCCGTTTGTTCCTCCGCCGACACCTCCATCCACGCCTCCTCGAGGGCATCGAGCACTTCGGTGGGCCAGCGGTGTATTTCCACGCCCTTGGCGCTCAGCTCTTTTAGGGCCTGGAACTGAGCCGCCCCGCCCTCGGCCAGGCCATAACGTATGTTGTCGCCGCAGACCCCTTCGATCTGGGACCTGGCGGTGGCCGGCAGTTCCTCCCACAGTTTCAGGTTGATCAAGAGCTCGAGCAATGTGGCCGGCTGGTGCCATCCGGGGAAATAGTAATGCTTGGCCATTTTGTAAAAGCCGAGTTTTAGGTCGATGGCCGGCATGGAGAATTCGGCGGCCTCGATGTCTCCGGATTCGAAGGCCGCGAAAATATCCCCGCCTTCCAGATTTTTTATTTCGGCGCCCAGTTTCCCCAAGACCTTGCCGCCCAGTCCCGAGAACCTGATTTTAAGGCCCTTGAGGTCTTCGGGGACGCGGATTTTCCGGCGGAACCAGCCCGACGCCTCGGCCGGCGCCATGCCGCAAAAAACTCCGTGGACGCCTTGGGGGTGGTAGATGCTCTCGAACAGTTCCTTGCCGCCGCCGAAATAAATCCAGGCCAGGTATTCCTCCGCGTAAGGGCCGAATGGAACCGCCGCGAACAGCCCCAGGGCGGGTATCGAGCCGCTCCAATGTCCGGGCCAGGAAAAGGCGGCGTCGATGGCCCCCGAAGCGACCGCGTTGAACATTTCCTTAATATCCACCAGGGTGCCGGGTTCATGGAACTTGATGTCCATATTGCCGGCCGAGATCCGCCATATTTCCCTTTCCAGGCGTTTGGCCATGGCGCCGATCTGGGGCATGGCGCTGGGGTAGGCGCTGGCCATTACCCAGCGGACGGCGCCCGCCTCGGGCTCGAGCCCGGTTATGGCGGTATCGGGCTCTTCCTGGGCTTGTTGCGTGTGGGCCGTGATTACCGCCTCGGCTTTTGTTTGGGGTTGCGGTTTCTCCACTTGCCTGGCGATCACCACGCTGGCCTGGGCTTTTCGTTCAGGGGTGGTGGAATCGGTGGTCAGGCGCGGCGCGATCACCGTCGCCCCGATGACTACGCCGACCACCACGCCGATCACCATTCCGATCACCACGTTTCGCATATCGTCACTTCCGCCTGTTTTCGAATGTGGAACCGGCCCCCCTTGGGAAGGGCCAAACTAATGGGCATGTTCATTATGGTCAAACCCGATTGTCATGATCATTTTGCTCACCCCTTGGCGCCTTGCGCTATGGCCTTGAAGGCCCGGTCGGCGAGCATCGGCGGGCGGCGGTGCGGGCTTGCCTTGCCTTTGGAGGCTCCATTGGTTCTGGCGCATTTGGTTCTGGCCCTGAGCCGCCTGCCGGTCGCGTCGTCCAGCACCCCCGAGATTATCGCCTGCAACTCGACGGCCCTGACAGCCGCGGTGAACTGGCACATCTCCCAGCCCCGCCGGTAAAGGGCTTCGAGCTTGACCATGAAGGCGTCGGCGTCGGCGCAGTGGCGCTCGGATATGGCCCGCCGATTTTCCATAATCCGGTCAATAACCTTATCATTTGTTAGCATTCTGTGGGCCTGGACATGGGCCGAGCCGGGGGCGTATCCGGCGGAAATGGCGGCCCTGGTGGCGTTTGGGTCGAGCAGGTATTCCCGGCAGAAGACTTCCTGTCTTTCAGTCAGTGGTTTGGCGGTCAGCGGTTTGGCGGCCAGGGTTTTGTTCCCAAGCGGTTTGGCGGCGGGCCCCTTGGAACTGGTCTGTCTTGGGCTTGGCGGTTTGTTTTCAGTCATATCGGCCTGTTAAAGTTCGGTTATACATCAGGTAGGGCTGGATGGGAGAAACTTACTATATGTGGTATATATACCCTTTAACAGGCAATGTCAAGAGTTTTTTCACAAAAAAATCACATTTTTTGGATTTTTTTGGATTCCGACGGGCTGCTTATTCAGCCCGGAGGCAAGCGCGACTGCGCGTCGCCGCTTATGCGGCGGAGCCTAGGAGCCGGAGGCGACGCCCGGCGTCTGAGGGATTAGATAAAGTGATAAAATGATAACAAA
>JAZFTA010000147.1:0-3455 GCA_036446415.1 Rhodospirillales bacterium
GCTTGAGGCCGCGCTCGCCGACCATCGACTGGTAACCGTCGGGCAGGTCCATCACGAAATCATGGATCGCCGCCATCCGGGCCGCCGCCTCGATTTGGGCCGGGCCGGCCGAGGGGTCGCCGTAGGCGATGTTGTAATAAACCGTGTCGTTGAACAGCACCGTGTCCTGGGGGACGATGCCGATGGCGCTCCGCAGGGAATCCTGGGTCACTTGGCGGATGTCCTGGCCGTCGACCTCGATGCTTCCGCCGTCAACGTCGTAAAAACGGAACAAAAGGCGCGAAATGGTCGACTTGCCCGAACCGCTGGGGCCGACGATGGCGATCGTGCCGCCGGGGGGAATGTGGAACGAAACGTCCTTGAGTATCTCGCGCCTCGGATCATAGGCGAAAGAAACGCCCCTAAAGCTAACCTCGCCGCCGTTGGGCTTGAGCGGTTCGGCGCCCTCGGCGTCCTCGACCTCGGCGCTTTCGTCAAGCAGCGAAAACATGGTCTCCATGTCGGTCAGGGACTGCTTGATCTCGCGGTAGACGAAACCCAGGAAGTTCAAGGGAAGGTAAAGCTGTATCAGGTACGAGTTGACCAGCACGAAATCGCCCAGCGTCATGTTTCCCTCGACCACGCCGTGGCCGGCCATCACCATGATAACCGTAAGACCGATGGAGACGATGGCGCCCTGGCCGATGTTGAGCAGCGAAAGAGTGGTCTTGCTCTTGACCGCGGCCCACTCATAGGTCCTCAGCGCCGCGTCGAAACGCCGGCCCTCGTGCTCCTCGTTGCCGAAGTACTTGACGGTCTCGAAGTTGAGAAGGGAATCGATGGCCTTGGTGTTGGCTTCCGAATCGGACTCGTTCATCTGGCGGCGGTACTTGATGCGCCACTCGGTGACCAACAGGGTCCAGGCGATGTAGCCGGCGACGTTTACGAAGGTGACAAGGGCGTACCAGGGGCCGTAAAAATTCCACAAAATCGCGCACACCAGGACGATCTCGAGCAGCGTCGGCAAAACGTTGAACAACATGAAATTGAGAAGGAATTCGATGCCCTTGGTGCCCCGCTCGATGGCCCGGCTGATGCCGCCGGTCTTGCGGTCGAGGTGAAAGCGCATGGACAAACGGTGCAGGTGCCGGAAAGTCTTGAGGCCGGCCTGGCGGATGGCCCGCTGCGCGACCTTGGCGAATATGGCGTCCCTCAACTCGCCAAAGGCCATGGCCATCACCCGGGCCAGCCCGTAAGCGGCAAGAAGGGCGACCGGAACGACAAGGACGGCCGTCGCCCCGGGGCTCAGAGAATCAACGGCGTGCTTGTAGAAGACCGGGACCGCGACGTTGGTGGCCTTGGCCGCGAACAGCAAAAGGACGGCGACGACGACCCTCAGCCTGAGCTCCCGCTGACCGGCCGGCCACAGGTAGGGCACAAGCGTCGCCATGGTGGCGAGGTCGTTGCGGGGGCCAGTGGATGGCGGGGAGATGCCTCGTCGTTTCATGGTCTCTCGTTTGGGGGCCTCCGGCCTTTGGGCCTCAATACATTGACATCACGTTCGCCGACATCATGTCCGCCGACATCACCTTGGGGCGGGCCGGGACCGGGAACGGCGCCAAAGAGCCGATGCGCCCTTTACAATATAGGTATGCAAGGCCCCGGTTTCCACGGCTTGGGGAAACTTAATATCCGTTGCGGCCTTGGGCGGGGCGCCCGAAGCACAAGCGGCCAGCCGCCGAAAAGGAGGCGCCGCCAGCCGCCGAACCGAAATATGCCGACACTCCCCGAAGGAAAGCGAAAGCCCTTAAACGAAAGGACTAAACCTTTTGGGGATTAATCCAGGGCAACCAGATTTTCGGCGGAGGATTTACCGTTTTGGCCGGGAACAAGTTCGTATTCTATTTTCTGTCCTTCCCGAAGGGTGGACAGTCCCGCTTTTTCAACGGCGGAAATATGAACGAATGCGTCCTTCGAGCCGTCCTCCGGCTCGATGAAGCCGTAACCCTTGGTGGGGTTAAACCATTTTACGGTGCCAGTAGCCATATCAAGTTCTCTCTCATGTAGATTTCTCAACGCCGCCCCAAGCGTTTCTTTAAAGGCGCGGCAAGCGAACTGGATAGCACGAAAACGGGGGCAAAGGCCATAATTAATGCCGAATCAATAATCGGCCCTTGAAACGGCTAATCGACAGAGACCCATCACCGGCTGGTGGGGATCTTGAATTTTTTAATTTTGCTCATGTTTTCATGGCGTTTACGAAATATTGATAAAGTGCCGATAGCGTTACCGGAAAGACCATATTCCCAGCGTTAAGGAGGACGGGAATGAATGATATTTTCATTCTTATGGGTTTAATTACGGCTTTCGGTGCTGTCTTATACTTTTGCTGGCTTCTAAGAAGTTTGGTGCGGCGCAATGAGGCCTATGTGAAAACCATGTCTGATGAAATAGAGGCCTTTATTTCTGATGCCGGCGCCTCAAAAGAGGAACAATTGCTGCCGGCATTGGAAAGTCAGGCGGAAGTGACCGAGCCCAAAAAAGCTGAAGTCGTTGAAGTTCCCCAAATGGAAAAATCCAGCCATAATAACGAACGCAGCGCAAAGGATTTTGTCCCATCCCAATACCGCGAAATCGCGGCCTGAGATTTTCATGAAGCTCAGTGCAGGCGGCGGTCTTCGGTCGTCCGCCGGGGATTGTCCGAACGCCTCTCATCATTGCGGCGTTTCTCGAGGGCGGACCATTCTGCGTTGTTCTGGCGCCTTTCCATGCCTGATCGCGTTCCTTTGGAGAAACGGCGGATGCGGATGCGCCTGTCGTGACCCAGGTAATTTTCTTCCATAACCAGCCTTTCGTAGCCGTAGCGGAATTTCGCTTCATTCATGTATAAGCTCCTACGAAAACAAGGGCTTATATAGTCAACTCCCAACCTTACCTAATCCTGACGCCGGATAATTCGCCGGCTCCTTACTCCCACTCGATGGTGCCGGGGGGCTTCGAGGTTATGTCGTAGACCACCCGGTTGATGCCTCTTACCTCGTTTGTGATGCGCCCCGCCGTCCGGCCCAGGAACTCGTGGTCGAAGTGATAATAGTCCGCGGTCATGCCGTCGGTCGATGTCACGGCGCGCAGGGCGCAGACGAAGTCATAGGTCCGGGCGTCGCCCATCACGCCCACCGACTGGACCGGCAACAGAACGGCGAAGGCCTGCCATATGGCCCCGTACAGGCCGGCGCCGCGGATTTCCTCAAGGTATATGGCGTCGGCCTGGCGCAGGATGTCTAGTTTCTCGGCGGTGATCTCGCCGGGAACGCGGATCGCCAGCCCCGGTCCGGGAAAGGGGTGGCGCTCGATCAACTCAGCCGGCAGATTCAGTTCACGGCCAAGTTCGCGGACCTCGTCCTTGAACAACTCACGCAACGGTTCGACCAGTTCCAGGTTCATCCTTTCGGGCAGGCCGCCGACGTTGTGGTGGG
>JAZFTA010000148.1:0-8634 GCA_036446415.1 Rhodospirillales bacterium
GCGCAAGAGCGGCATTCTTCTATTAAACTATCTGGGCGAGATACTGATCCGCGACTTTAGAGAGGCGGCGGTCAATATCTCCGAGCACACCATGTTGCTTAACGCCGATGGATACTGGTTGAGCAGCCCGCGTCCCGACGACGAATGGGGGTTCATGTACAACGACGGCCACACCTTCGCCAAGGCCCATCCCAATGCCTGGCGGCGTATCCTGGCGGGCGACACGGGACAATTCCATGACGAAAAGGGCATGTTCTCGTACACCACCATATTTCCGCTCTTGCACGCCCTAGGCAAAGCGGATGCGGACGGAAAGGACGGATCGCCGGTCACCGACAGAGAGTATTATTGGAAGGCCGTCTCTTATGTTCCGCTCCGCGAACTGACGACCACGCCGCAAAATTTCTTCCGCCAGTATCAGTTCTTGTATGGCGCCATTCTCGCTCTGTTGGCGATCGCTTCCATATTGCTTGCCCATGCGAGCGTAAGGCACAAGCAAACCGTGATCCAGGTCGAGTTCGAGAGGCGCTTCAGTAACAGGCTGGAAGAGATGGTCGAGAAACGGACACAGGAGTTGATGGATACCCAGGCCGAAAAAGACCTGGTCGTTAAGCAGCTGATTCAGGCTGAAAAAATGGCGGCGCTCGGGACGATGGCTTCCGGGATCGGTCATGAAATCAACAATCCCCTCTATGTCATCATGGGCAGGGCCGAGGCGATACGGGACGAAGAGGATGTTGACCTGTGCCGAGGCTACGGCCAGGACATTGTCACCCACTCCAAGAAAATCGCCGAGATCGTGAAGAACCTCGCGGGCTACGCCCGGCCCGCGGACGAGCATGATTGGGAACCGGTAGACGTAAATGACAACCTTTCCGAGGCGATTTCAATGACCAGGCGTTCACTATTAAGCGATCGCATCGAGATCAAGGAAGATCTCAACCCTGTTCCCGTAATCTTAGCGAAAGCGGAAGAAATACAGCAGGTATTTTTCAACGTTATACGCAATGGAATCCAGGCGATGAGGGAAAAAGGAACCATGGAGATCGCCAGCCGCCAGAAAGACGGACGGGTCTCGATTCAAATTCGGGATACGGGCGTGGGGATTTCAGCGGAACACTTGGGAAGGGTTTTCGATCCGTTTTTTACCACCAAGGGGCCGGATGAGGGGGAAGGCCTGGGATTGTTTATTGTCCAGCAGATTGTCAAAAAGTACTCTGGGACGATCACTTTCGGGAATCGGAAAAGCATGGGGACGGTCTGCACCATCGAGTTCCCCGTCGGGGAAAACAAGGAGAGGATGATCTGAAATGAAACACAAAATCATGGTCGTCGATGACGAAGAGGAAGTTCGTGAAACAATCCGGCTTCAACTCAAGGATACCGGCTATGAAATCATAGAGGCGGAGGACGGAGAACAGGCGATCGAACTTGTCGGTCACGAAAACGTCCTGGTATTGGATGCGATCATCTGTGATGTCAGGATGCCCAAGATCAACGGCGTCGAGGCCATTGCCTACTTCCGCAAAGAATATCCTTCGATACCGGTCATCGTGTTGACCGGTTATCCGGACGTGAACCTTGCTGTGGAGTTCATGAAAGAGGGCGCCTTCGAATATCTCGTAAAGCCGGTGGAAAAGGAAAAATTGGTCGAGGTGGTCACCAAGGCCGCCGGTGAACATAGCCTCTTCAGCGGGTCCAAGGCGCAAATGTAACCAACCCGCTTAGGAATGCCGTGGTCAGCTTCCTTTTTTCCGACGTCGAGGAGGCCGCTCTCCTGGGGGCAACCATGAACGAAACGATCGAATTCTATTTCGACTTCTCGTCGCCTTACGGATATTTCGCCAGCCACAGGATCGACGAGCTGGCCGGCCGTTTCGGGCGCCAGGTAAAATGGAAGCCGGTGATGATCGGCGCCGCCTTCAAAAAGACCGGGGCCGAGCCGCTGATCAAGCAGCCCATGAAGGGCGAATACAGCCAACACGACTGGCGGCGCCTGGGCCGCTACATGGAAGTGCCGTGGACCCTTCCCGACCCGTTCCCCATTACCGCCCTTGCCCCCTCGAGGGCCTTTTACTGGATCGACGACAGGGACACCGAGCAGGCCCGCCGGTTCGCCAAGTCGGCGTATGGGGCCTATTTCGGCGAGGGCAGGGACATATCGGTTCCCCAAACGGTGGCCGGTATTGCCGCCGCCCTGGACGTCGGAAGGGATGAATTGCTGGCCGCTCTGGAGAGGCCGGCCGTAAAGGAGCGGCTCAGGAAGGAGACCGGCGAGGCCATCGACAGGGGCGTCTTCGGCTCGCCCTTCATCTTTGTCGACGGCGAGCCGTTCTGGGGGTCCGACCGCCTGTGGATGGTCAAGAAGTGGCTGGAAAGGGGCGGCTGGTAATGGACAATATCCGGTGACCGTTCACCTCACCAAAATGGCCGTCGGCGTCGACGACATGAGGCATCTCGCCGAGATCCAGGCGAGGAGGCTTGAAAGGGCGATAACCAACGGCGAGGCGCCGGAGTTGCGCCACATCACCCGCCATACCCCGAGAAGGGCCGCCGAAATCGAGGACGGAGGCAGCATTTACTGGGTCATAAAGGGGGCGGTCAGGGTCCGCCAGAGGATAGTGCGCGTCGACAGGATGGAAAGTCCCGAGGGCGGCTCGGCCTGCGCCCTGGTCCTCGACCCCCAACTGGTGGTTACCGAGGCCAGGAACTGCCGGCCGTTCCAGGGATGGCGCTATCTTGAGGCGGCGAATATTCCCAGGGACGCCGCCGCCATGGAGGGAGCAGGGGATATGCCGCCCGAACTGGCCTCTGAGCTCAAGGGGCTGGGCTTGCTGTAGGTTGGCCTGGGGCCGTTATTGAGAATATCCCGGCTACATCCGCCGAATACATCTATATGCAGACCCCCCCCTCCAAGCATGGCGGAGGTCACAAACGGTTGAGGGCCAAGCTTATTGATTGTCCCGGACCCTGGTTTGGCGTAATATTTTTCCAATGGGGGATTTGCATATACGGCGCCATGGGGGACTGACCTGGCTCCGTAAGACTTTACTTTCCGTGTGTTATAATTATTTCGATTGTCTGGGGAATCGATGAGCGAATTTGACGTAAATAAACAAAAAGTACTGATCGTCGAGGACAACGTGCATTTCCGCACCTTGGTCCGCACCATACTGCAGGCCCTGGGCATAGATAAAACGGAAGAGGCCAGGGACGGCTCGGAAGCGATAGAGGTCCTGAAGACTTTCGATGCCGATCTGGCCATCATCGACTGGAAGATGGACGGCGTTGACGGAGTAGAATGCGTGCGCCGAATCCGGGCCGGCGAAGACAGCCCCAATAAGTTCCTGCCGGTGCTGATGGTTACCGGCTTTACCGAGGAAACCCTGGTCAACGAGGCCCGCAACGCCGGCGTAAACGATTTTCTGTCCAAGCCCATTTCCGCCAAGTCCCTGTTGTCGCGAATCGTTTCGGTGCTAAAAAACGACAATCCGTTCATCAGTACCGGCGATTACTTCGGTCCCGACCGGCGCCACCGCGACGGCCCCTTTCAAGGCGCCGACAGGCGCGGGGAGCAGACCAACCAGGTGTCACCATCCTAGGCGACTTTAGGGACCCCAGAATTGGGGGGAGGGGGTGGCTTGGATCGATGTAATGCTTGCGGCAATGAAGCATAAAACCAAGGCACGGCTTGAGTTTCCGGCCTTAAAGCCCGATATTTCATATTAGTCGGGAAAACCGGGGAAAAAGTATTTTGATACAGAAAGTTATGTTTGATCCCCTGATACCAAGGATCGCTGATCGATGACGGATTATAACCTGGAAAGGTTGAACTTCCTTATGGTCGACGACAACAAGCACATGCGTGGCTTGGTCAAGACAATCCTCAACGCGCTTGGCGTCAGAAACGTCATCGAGGCGTCGGACGGCGCCGACGCCTTTAAGGAACTCAGGCATTTCCCGGCCGACATCATAATCGTCGACTGGAACATGGACCCCTTGGACGGGCTCGACTTCACCCGCATGGTGAGGACCGCCGCCGACAGCCCCAATCCCTTCGTTCCCATAATCATGCTTACCGGCCATACCGAGATGAACCGGGTCGTCGAGGCCAGGGACGCCGGGGTTCACGAATTCCTGGCCAAGCCGATTTCCGCCAAGGGTCTTTATTCGCGCATCCGTTCGATCATCGAAAGGCCGCGCCCGTTCATACGCACCAAGGGGTTCAACTCCTATTTCGGACCCGACCGCCGCCGCCAGCAGATGCCCAACTTCATGGGGAAGGAGCGCCGCAAGCAGGAAACCGATTACGAAGGAGAAGGCGGGGCGGCGGAGTTGTCCCAGGACGAGGTCGAGGCCCTGCTTAACGATTAATATCTTGGGCTGTTTCGGCTTGCCAATATCCGGGGAAACCCTTTAGGTTCAGGTAACACCTTTCAATTTGGCGCCTCTCGAAAAAGGAATTTTTTCTAATGGCTGAAGACGAGGAACAGGAAAATCGGGAAAATCAGGAAGGTCAGGAAGAGGCGCAGGAATCAACCATAATCCGGACCCCCGACACCTTGAAGTCCAAGGTCGGCACCGGCGGTCCCGGAGCCGTTGATCTCGAAACCCTGGCCCGCGCCGAGGCGGTCATCGCCAGTCTTTCCGACGACTACCTTAAGTGGGTCGAGGAGGACTTCAAGAAGCTCGACGATGCCTTGGCCAAGCTGATAGCGGAAAAGGACAACCGCAAGGAACACCTGGATCGCATCTTCCAGATCTCCCATGACGTAAAGGGCCAGGGCGGCAGCTTCGGCTATGATATGATGACCATCATCGGCAACCAGTTGTGCCGCTTCGTCGAGGATATGGAAGACGCCGACGACGCCGAGATCGAGGCGGTCACCCTCCACATCGACGCCTTGAAGATGGTCATCGCCAAGCGCATGGAAGGCGACGGCGGCGCCGAGGGCGAATCGCTATTCTCGGGCCTCGAAAAGGTCGTCGCCAAGCTCAAGTAGGGTGGCCAATCACTTATTTGAATGATTTCATCGCGGCGCTTGCGGCGCGATAAGTAGAGACGCTATCAGCCTTGAGAAGCGCGGAAGTCCTCAAGCCAGGCCAGGCGGGCTTCCAGTTGGCCGATGTCGTGGTCCAGCCAGGCTATCAGGTAGCCTTCATCGCCGCTGTGGTGCTGGCGCAGGTCGTCGAGGCGGGCCAGTTCGTTTTGAGATGCCTCGACCAGAAGATCGGCCTGGGAACGCCGGCCGTCATCGTCCAGCAGATGCAGGAAGCGGAACTTCAGGGCGACGATCAGCTTGTTCAGCTCGGTGGCGGCGGCGCGGATGTTGGAGGTAAGCAAAAGCCTCAGATGTTGGCGGCCGTTTTCGGTGAGGACGAACTCGGCGTCGTCCTCCATGCCGACTCCTTTTGTGGCCTCGATCAGCCCTTCGTGTTTAAGCAGTTCGATCGAAGCGCCCATCACGTCCAGCGAAGGGCCCAGAACGTGGTCCACGAAATGGCGGATGGCGTTGGCCAGGGCGCTGTAGCGCATGGGGCCCTGGGCCAGCGTGCCAAGGGCGCACAGGCGGACGGCTTCCTTGGGGGTCAGGGTGTTGTCGGAATACATGCTTCAAGCTCCAAAAGGCGTCCTCATTTTACCCCCTTGCAGGCGGCGTGTCCACCGACCGGGCGAATCGGGCCTGAATGGGCTCTTAAGCAGCCGCCCTCAGGTTGAGGCGGTTCCATACGTCGCGGACGGCGTTGACCAGATGGTCCATGTCGGCGTCCGTGTGCAGCGGCGAAGGCGTGAAACGAAGGCGTTCGGTGCCCCGTTCCACCGTCGGGTAGTTGATGGGCTGCACATATATGTCGTGCCTGTCCATCAACTCGTCGCTGGCCTGCTTGCACAAGGCGGCGTCGCCGACCAGCACCGGCACTATATGGCTGACCGAGGGCATCAAATGGACGCCGGCCTCGGTGAAGCGCTCCTTCAGGGCGCGGGCCCGTTCCTGATGCCTTTCGCGCAGTTCGTTGTGTTCCTTCAGGTAGCGGATGGAAGCCAGGGCCGCGGCGGCGACACCCGGCGGTATGGAGGTCGAGAAGATGAAGCCGGACCCGTGCGAACGGATGAAGTCGCACATCGAATCGGAACCGGCGATATAACCGCCGACCACGCCGAAGGCCTTGGCCAGCGTACCCTGGATTATGGTGACCCGGTCGGCGATCCCTTCGCGCTCGGCGACGCCGCCGCCGCGCTGGCCGTACATGCCGACGGCGTGGACCTCGTCAAGGTAGGTCATGGCCTTATGCTTTTCGGCGGCGTCGAGAATGTCGGCAATGGGCGATATGGCGCCGTTCATGGAGTAGACCGATTCGAAGGCGATTATCTTGGGCCGGTCCTTTTCATACTGGCCGAGGATCCGGTTAAGGTCGTCGACGTCGTTGTGCTTGAAGATTTTCTTCTCGGTGCGGGAATGGACGATGCCCTCGATCATCGAGTTGTGGTTCTTCTCGTCCGAGATTATCACGCATTCCGGGATCATGGCGCCGAGGGTGCTTAGCGTGGTC
The DNA here is from genome assembly GCA_036446415.1 of Rhodospirillales bacterium. Lineage (GTDB taxonomy): Bacteria > Pseudomonadota > Alphaproteobacteria > Rhodospirillales > 2-02-FULL-58-16 > JAZFTA01. The sequence continues at coordinate 6,553 of JAZFTA010000148.1, forward strand.
ATGTTGGCCATCCACCCGGAGCCGAAAATAAGCGCCGATTGCGTCCGGTGCAGGTCGGCCAGCTCTTTCTCCAGCAGCACATGGTAGTGGTTGGTCCCGGAAATGTTGCGGGTGCCGCCGGCCCCGGCCCCGCACTTGTCTATGGCTTCGTGCATGGCGGCCAGCACAACGGGGTGCTGGCCCATGCCCAGGTAGTCGTTGGAACACCAGACGGTGATTTCCCGGACCTGTCCGTTGCGGTAGCACTTGGCGCGGGGGAAACTGCCGGCTTGGCGCTCCAGATCGGCGAAAACCCTATAGCGGCCTTCCAGTTTCAGGCCGGAGATTTTGTCGGCGAAAAACCGATCGTAATCCATTGTTGTCCTCTCCCAGGGAATAGTGCGTTGTTCATTTATGGTCCCATAGATGTTTGACCATCTTAGAGGATGGGGCGAATCTTCCGCAACCCGATCTTTACCCTGCCGCCACCGCCGTTTAAGGCTTTATGGGTCTTTTAAGATGGGGGGGACGGGGCCATTATCAGTGGATAAAACCTTCATCAGGTATAATGCATTGATTTATAATCATTTTTAACGAATATCCCCAATTCTTCCTTATTTTTCCACGGTCTATACAGTGTTTTTCCACAGTTTTATGCCGGTTTTTGGCTGTATGGGGAGGCCGGCGATAGTGTCAAAGGCCCAAAAAAACCTTTTTGGGCGAACGATCAGCCGCCAGCGGCCCTGAATCCCTTGTGAAATAAGCCTTTGCGGCCCCTTGTCCGGGCTCCAGTAATTGGCGTAAGGGCTTGAAAAAGCGCGGATAACGATTTTTTCTATTGTGCTTAAGGTTTATTTTTGGTAGAAAGGTTGTTGCGGGTGGGTGTTCCACCCGCTCCGTTAGCAAGCCAGAAGGCTGAGGAGTATTGCGATGAACGCAATTGCATCAATAGACGGTGCGGAACTGGCCGGCGTCTCGAACGTCGCGCTCGCTTCTTTGCAAGTCGCCTTAATACAGCAAGCTCAGTTCGAGGAAACCCTTGAGGAAATTGCTGACCGCAAGGAGGAAGAACTGCGTGTTGCTGAAGATACGGCGGAAAGTAAGGAGGCTGCTTCCGACGATTCCGGGAGTGACCGCGCCGCTGAGGAAAGTGACGAGGAAACACAGGGCAACGTCGGCGGTTCCGGCGATGGCTCGGTGAATATCGAGGTTTAGCCCGGATATTTGTTTCAGGGGGCTGAATCATACGTCCGAAACGTGCTTCGGGCGGACGGGTGAGGTGCGTCTCTTCACCATGAGACACAAGAGTGTGGAGTTGGACGTAAAATCCATGGAGGCTGATACAGCTTCCGGCCGGCCGTCTTTGGAAAGTGGACCGTTTCGCCGCCGCCTCCCTTTTATTCCGCTTCTTCCCTTTATTTACGCTTCTTACTTTCGCTGTAGCGCCTTGGGGTCGAGCGCGTCCTGCATGCCGTCGCCCAGGAAATTGAAGGCGATCACGGTGGCGAAGATCAGGACGCCGGGCCATATGGCCAGGGCCGGGGCCGTCCAGATCAGCTCCTGGGCGTTGGTCAAAATGTTACCCCAACTGGGTAAGGGGGGCTGGATGCCGAGGCCGAGGAAGCTGAGCACCGATTCAAGCAGGATGACGTTGCCCACCGACAGCGTGGTGGCGACGATGATCGGCGAGACCAGGTTGGGCAGGATATGGACCGACATGATCCTTATCCCTCCCGCCCCGTAGCTCCGGGCGGCCAGCACGAACTCCCTCTCGCGCAAGGTCAGGGCGGCGCCGCGGACCAGCCTGGCCACCGTCGTCCAGCCGACGGCGGCGACGATGACGACGATGCGGTACAGGCTGGCGTTTTCCGAACTCACGATAGCGCCGGGCAGTCCCAGCTTTTCCAGGTCCACCGCCGCCAGCACGATCAACAGCGGCAGCAGCGGCAGGGATATGACGCCGTCGGTAAGGCGCATCAGCAAGGCGTCTATACGGCCGCCGTAATAACCGGCCACAAGGCCGATTACGGAACCGATAACGGCCGCCGCCAGGGCCGCCGTCATGCCGACCAGAAGCGACACCCGCCCCCCGTACAACAGACG
>JAZFTA010000149.1:0-3127 GCA_036446415.1 Rhodospirillales bacterium
CGAGGATCAGGCCATCGTCATCCAGGTCATGTTCGGCGCCGATAACCAAAAGGAGACGCTTGGCGGAGGCGATCAGGGCGTTTTTCCCGGCGCCGAGAGCCGATTTAATATCGCCGGCCGCCAGATGGCGGTCGATGTCAAGGCGTCCGACCCTGGCCATGTCGTCCAGGAATTCGCCCACCACCGCCCCCGCGGCGCACTCGCCGACGGCGGTCACCGGCGGCAGGAAAGGCCTGTCGCCGCCGACGTCAATGAGAAGGTCCGGGTCCCCGCCTCCGTCCCCACCGCCGTCCCCGCCGGCGGTAACCGGCGTGAGCAACCTCTCGATGCCTTCCTGGCCCTTGCCTTGGGCCCACTGACGAACGCTTTGCCCTTCCTTGCGGGTGGCCGCGTAATCGCCAAGCAGGATAGCCAACGCTTTCTTGACGTGGCGGGCCGGAACCAGCGGCCCTTGCAGGGCGGTGAAGCCGGGCCGGTCCAACTCGCCGCCCAGATGCACTTGGTAATGAGGCGCGTTCCTGCCGCCGATCTTCTTGGCGACGCCGTGAAAACCGAAGTCGCCGACGTGATGCTGGGCGCAGGAATTATGACAGCCGGAAATGCGGACGCGGGTTTCGGGAAGTTCCAAAAAGCTATCAGCGTCGGCCAGTATTTCCTCGGCCAGGGCCCGTGAATTGGTGATGCCGATGGGGCATGTGCTGGTCCCGGGGCACGAAACAACATCGCCCGCGCCGTCGGGACGTTCATCGGCTTTCAAGCCGAGACCGCGGATTTCCCCTAATACGTCGTCCAGGCTGGAGGAAGGAACGCCGACCACTATTATGTTCTGTTCGCGGGTAATCCTAAATTCATCGGCCCCGGACTCCTCGGCCAACCCGGTGAGTTTTTCCAGGTCATCGGATGACAGCATGCCCAGCCTGGGGCGGACGACCAGGGCAAAGGTGCCGTCATGCTGTTCGATGCGCCCACCCGGGATGTGCGGGCCTTGGTCGTCATCGGGCGTGCGCCACTCAAGCGGGCGCCATGGTCTATGCGGAAGTTTGCCGAGGCGCTCGAATTCCTCAAGGAAAAGGTTTCTGAATTCCTCCTCTCCCAATCGGTCGACCAGGAACTTCAGACGCGAAGCCATTTTCTTTTTGCGGTTGGAAAAGCGGTGATGGATACGCGCCAATGCTTCCTGGACGGCGGGCATTTCCTCCTCGCCGACAAAGTCCAACAACTGGATGGCGGCCCGCGGCTGATTGCCCAGCCCCCCGCCGGCGACGACCTTGAAACCGTGTTGTCCGTCCTTGAGGCGGGCCAGGAACCCCAGATCGTCAATGGAGGTGGCGCCGCAATCCATCTCGCACCCTGAAACGGCGGTCTTGACCTTGCGCGGCATGTGCTGGACCAGAGGATGACGCAACCAGGTTGCGCTCAGCCTCTGGGCGACGGCGCCGGCGTCTACGTGCTCACGCGGGCAGAAACCGGCCATCGGGCAGGCGGTCACGTTGCGAAACGTATTGCCCGACGCCTCGCGGGTGGTCATTTGGGCGCTGAATATGGCCTTTTGGAGATCGGCCAGCCGGTCAAGCGTGACGTCGTAAAACTGAATGCCCTGACGGGTGGTGAGGTGAACCTCGGGACGGCAATGCTGGCGGCAAGCTAAGGCAATTGCGCGGGCCCAGTCGAAGCTGATACGCCCGCCTGGAACCTTCATCCGAACCATATGCATCGAGTTTTGCTTTTGGGCGTAGATACCGAAACGCAGGCGGAATGTCGTCCAGCGGTCAACATGCCACTTGCCGGTCCTGAAATTGTTAAGGCCGGCCCTGAATTCCTCGAAGTCCTTGATGCATGACAAAGGCTCGGGATTGACCGCCGGCTTTGAGGTTCCGTCATCATGAGGAAAAAAATTCGTATCGCTTTTAATCTCATAAAGCATGGCAGGTTTTCTCCAATAGGGACTTTAAAATGCATCAGGTTTTGGGCTATTACCCACAGCTAACACGTAGTTAATAGATGGTCAACAAAAATTCTGTGTTTTTAAGAATTTTAAACATAATTCTTCTGTAATAAGTATGGATTACGGCGGCTGCTTTTTCGCCGCAAAGCTGGTAAGCCGGGAAAGGGCGGCCATGGACAGAGCCGCTGTCCCTTGCTACTACCCTTTGAGTGATAATGGAAATGCAGGCGCTTATGATTATTCCGGCTTTTCATGGAATACTTTCAACCGCCGGGTCGGGTCGATGAGAACGGGGTGGCGGAAATATGCGCTTCGACCACTTGAAGCGGCGCTGGTTGGTCTGGGCTACGGTTGTTTCTCCATCCTGCCGTTGGACGCCGCCTCCGGCCTTGGGGGCTGGCTGGCCCACACCATAGGTCCACGCTTGAAGCGATCGAATGTCGCCAGGCGGAACCTTAAACGGGTTTTCCCGGAAAAACCGGACAGTGAAATAGAAGAGATCGTTCACGGCGTATGGGATAACATGGGCCGCGTCGTCGGCGAGTTTCCCCGGCTGGACAGGCTGAGTCCGGACCTTGAAAAAAGCCGGGTTGAAGTAATAGGCGGTGAATATGTCGATCTTCTAAAAAATGACGGCAAGCCCGGCATAGTTTTTTCAGGCCACATCGCCAACTGGGAGATCATATGCCTTGCCATGTCCAAGCAGGGCTTGGAGGTCCATCAGATTTACCGGTCCGCCAACAACCCGCTTTTGGAATGGGCGTTACGCCGTGGCCGTTCGGCCATTGAGGGTGGAAAATTTCCCAAGGGGGCGAGCGGAGCCAAGGAGGCCATAGCGGCCCTGCGCCAGGGTGAGCATTTGGGCATGGTGGTCGATCAGAAAATGAACGACGGCATTTCCGTGCCCTTCCTTGGAATAGAAGCCATGACCGCTCCTGGAATCGCGCAATTCGCCCTAAAGTTCGATTGCCCATTGGTGCCGGCCAGGGTGGAGAGACTGAATGGCGCGCGCTTCCGCCTGACTTTCTATCCGCCGCTGGAGATGCCCAATACCGGCAACCGCAATGATGATGTCGAGGCGATCATGGGAATGGTCAACGATCTTATCGGGGAATGGATTTTCCAGCGTCCGGAACAGTGGCTATGGCTTCATAACCGCTGGCCTGAACCATCCTAGGGGCA
>JAZFTA010000150.1:0-4230 GCA_036446415.1 Rhodospirillales bacterium
CCCAGGCCCAGGCCTTCGCCAAGGCGGCCCGCCTTCTCGATGAAGCCAGGACCTCTGAAATCGGCGACATCGCCGCCTACGCCCAGGCCCTCAGCTTCAACCGGACCCTGTGGACCGTGCTCCAGGCCGACCTGGCCGACCGGGACAACCCCTTGCCCGATGACCTGAAGGCCCAGCTAATGAGCCTCTCCATTTTCGTCGACCGCCGCACCATCGAGGCCCAGGCCTACCCCGACCAGACCCGCCTAACGGCGCTGATCGACATCGACCGCGACATGGCGGCCGGCCTGTTCGCCACCGGTTGAGCCGGCGCCTTCAATTCACTTTCCACCCGCCCCGTGCTAAAGACCTTCCGGTAACGATTAATGGGGCGCCATGGCCATGCCGACACCCTTGGTGGACAGCCACTGCCACCTGGATTTTCCGGATTTCGAGGACGACCTGGACCAGGTGCTGGCCCGGGCCTCGGCGGCCGGTGTGGGCTGGATGCTATCCATCGGCACCCAAGTTTCGCGCTTTGACAATGTATTGAGGATCGCAAATAGCCGTGACAACATCTTTTGCACGGTCGGCGTTCATCCCCACGAAGCGGCCAAAGAGCCGGAAATTACGCCCCAACACCTGATCCGCATGGCCGGCCATCCCAAGGTGGTGGGGTTGGGCGAAAGCGGCCTTGATTATCACTACGAACACAGCCCCAGGGAGGCCCAGCAGAAGAGCTTTAAGGTCCATATCGAGGCGGCCCGGATCAGCGGCCTGCCGATAGTCGTCCATACCCGCGAAGCCGAGGAAGACACCCTGGATATTCTGGCCGGGGAAATGGCGGCTGGCCCCTTCAAGGGGTTGATCCATTGTTTCAGCTCGGGTCCCGAGTTCGCCGCAAGGGCCCTTGATCTGGGCCTTTACATATCTTTTTCCGGCATTCTCACCTTCAAGCAGGCCGACCGGTTGCGCCAAACCGCCAAAAACATACCGATGGACAGGATATTGGTGGAAACCGACGCCCCCTATCTGGCCCCGGCCCCCAAACGGGGAAAGCGCAACGAGCCGGCCTACGTGGCCCTGACAGCGGCCCGGCTGGCCGAAATCAAGGGGGTGGACCCCGATACCCTGGCCGGCGCCACCACCGATAACTTCTTTGAACTGTTTGCCAAGGCCGGCGACATCAAGGCCGGGGACATGCAAGGGGAAGCGTCATGCGGGTGACTATTCTCGGCAGCGGCGCGTCCAGCGGCACGCCGTCCGCCGACAGCCGGGGATGGGGCAAATGCGACCCCGAAAACCCCAGAAACCGCCGGACCAGGCCGTCGGCCCTGGTAGAGACAAGCGATACCCGGATCCTGATCGACACCTCGCCCGACCTTCGCCAGCAGTTGTTGAGGGCCGGCGTGAACCGGCTGGACGCGGTGGTTTACACCCATGCCCACGCCGACCACCTGCACGGCATAGACGACCTCAGGGCGATAAACCGGACCATTGACCGGCCCCTGAATATCCACGCCGACGCCGAAACCCTGGGCATTATCAGGCGGCGTTTCGGCTATGTCTTCGAGGATTTGGCCGAAGACGCAACCTTCTATTACAAGCCGACCCTGATCGGCAACGAAATCAAGGCGGGCAACGGTTTTTCCATCGGCCGGGTGGAGATAATGGCGATCGAGCAGGATCACGGATACAGCCGCTCGTTGGGCTTTCGTTTCGGCCCCATGGGCTTTACCACCGACGTGGTTGAGATGTCCGAAAAGGCCTTTGAAGTCCTTGAAGGGATAGACCTGTGGATCGTCGGGGCCCTTGGCGACAAGCCCCATCCGACCCACGCCGATGTGGACAAGGCGCTGGGCTGGATCGAAAGGATAAGACCCAGACGGGCCGTGCTTTCACATCTCGACATCAGGCTTGATTACACAGAACTTTCCAAAAAGATGCCGCCGGGCGTCGAAGTCGCCTACGACGGAATGGAACTGGAAGTCGAAGGGGGCGGGTGACGGTGGCTGGACGGCTGCATCCCAACCGAACGCCGATGCCGGCGCTCAGGGGCGTTTTTTCAATCTTCAACCGACTCGAAAAACCATTAGTCCAGGTAGCCAAGTATTTATAATGAAAAACAATAATCAAATTTGCCATAATATACATTATGCGACAAACCGATGTTCGGGTCCGTACCGCCCCCCCCGTTCCGAAACCGGAAAAGTGAAATCATGAGCACCCAGATTGACCGGCTGGTGGAAATCATGGCCCTGCTGCGCGATCCCGAAAAAGGATGCCCGTGGGACGTCGAGCAGGATTTCGCCTCGATCGCCCCCCATACCATCGAGGAAGCCTACGAAGTGGCCGACGCCATCGAGCAGGACGACATGGAGGCCTTGAGGGACGAGTTGGGCGACCTTCTCCTGCAGGTGGTTTTTTATGCCCAGATGGCCGGTGAGCAAGGGATTTTCGACATGGAAGCCGTCGCCGGGGCGATTTGCGACAAGCTGGTGCGCCGCCATCCCCATGTTTTCGGCGATATGCAGGTCAAGACCGCGGCCGCCCAGTTGAAGGCCTGGGAGGACCATAAGGCCCAAGAACGCAAGGCCAAGGAACGCAAGGCGGCAAGCGGCGGTGAGGCTGAGAACGGCGACGGCAATGACGTGAATCACAGCGTCCTTGACGGGGTGGCCCTGGCCCTGCCCGCCCTGATGCGGGCCAACAAACTGCAAAAACGGGCCGCCAGGGTCGGTTTCGACTGGCCCCAGGCGGCCGACGTGCTGGCCAAGTTCTCCGAGGAAACGGCCGAACTGGAGCACGAAATGTCGGCGGCGGAAGCAGATAAGGAGAGGCTTGAGGATGAGGTCGGCGACCTGCTGTTTACCGCCGTCAACATGGCCCGCAAGCTGGACCTCGACCCCGAACAGGCCCTGCGCCGGGCCAATTCAAAGTTCGAGCGCCGTTTCAGGCGCATCGAGGGCATGCTGGCCGAGGACGGGAAAAGCCCCGATCAGGTCACATTGGATGAGATGGAGGCCTTGTGGGACCGGGCCAAGGGCGAGGAATGATTTGCATGATATGTGCTATATATTATCGATGTGACGGGGAATTACGGCGGGCTTAAGATGCTTGAAAAAAGGCTTACAATCGGAAAAAACCTCAAAATCCCGGCCCTGGCGGCGCTCATGGGGCTGGTCTTGGCGGTTCAGGGCTGTTACTTCCCCATTCTCTTCGACGCCGAGATCGAGATCGACCGCACCGGCTATTACAAGATCACTTTCGACGGCTATCTGGCCGATTTGGGCCTTTACAAGGGCCTTAGAAGCAAGGAAATCGGGCCCGCCGAGGAAGAGGAAAAGGTGGCCAGGATTATTACCGACCTGACCCGTGATTCCTCCACCTTGGAGGCGAAATACTTCAAAAAGGGCCGTTTCAAGGTCCATTGGGAGAAAAGCGGCGACCTGTTGAGGGACAAGATGATCACCTTCTTTCGCCGCAACGAGAAGCTGCTGACCCTTAAATACGTCTCCACCAATAATATGATCACCATGGAAGGGGCGTCGATCGGCAAATCCGCAGCCAAACAGCTTACCGAGATCGGCCTTGGCGGAATGCAGGGCAAAATCCGGGTCATTACCGACGCCAAGGTTATTTCCGATAACGCCAACAAGAAAAAGAAGGGCAAGAAAAGCCGCGAAATGATCTATTCGTGGAAGATCAACGGCCTCTACGGTCCTATGCCGAGGCTGGTCATCGCCATCCGTTAACCCCCCCCTGCCCCCCTCTTTAGCGCCCCCTCTCCTAGTCGCCGGTGAAGCGCCGTATCAGGCTCGAGGTGTCCCAGCGGCCGCCCCCCATTTCCTGGATTTCGCCGTAGTATCCGTTGATGATTTCGGTGACCGGAAGCCGGGAGCCGTTCCTGGCGGCCTCGGCCAGGCAGATGGAGAGATCCTTCCTGACCCAATCGACGGCGAAGCCGAAATCGAACTCATCGTCGATCATGGTATTGGCCCGGTTGTCCATCTGCCACGACTGGGCCGCCCCCTTGGAGATCACCTCGGCCACCTTTTTGGCGTCCAGGCCGGCCCGGACCGCGAAGTCAAGGCCCTCGGCGAGGGACTGGACGACCCCTATGAAGCAGATCTGGTTGACCACCACGCCGAAAAACGCCAGCACGGCCAGGCGCAAGTGCTCGCGCCACGAGATCCCCTTGCCCCCGCGCACGAAGTGCACCGCCACCAGGATCGAGGCCGCCACCACCAA
>JAZFTA010000151.1:0-7945 GCA_036446415.1 Rhodospirillales bacterium
ATTCCGGCGAAACCCTGGGCCAGGTAACGCTGTCGATCGGCGTCGCCTCTTACAAACCCGGCGACGACGTGGAGGGATTATCCACCCGCGCCGATAAAGCCATGTACGCGGCCAAGCACGGCGGCAAGAACCTTGTCGTCAGCGATAACGACACCGACTGAAGGCGGCTCCCGCGTTGCTTATTATGGTTCCACCTGATAGCTTCCGCGCCTCGAAAAACACCCGGGAATAAACAGTCATGAAAATAAATGGCAATGCGGTGCGTCCAGGCATGATAATCGAACATCAGGGACGTCTGTGGCGGGCCGTCAAGATCCAGCATACCCAGCCCGGCAAGGGAGGCGCCTACCTGCAGGTGGAATTGAAGGACATCCGCGGCGGAAGCAAGCTGAATGAGCGGTTCCGCTCCTCGGAAACGGTGGAGCGCGTCCGCCTGGACCAGAAACAGTTCCAGTTCCTTTACGCTGACGGCGATATGTACACCTTCATGGACAACAAAACCTACGATCAGGTTTCGCTGAACCAGGACATTATCGGCGAGGACCAGATCTCCTTCCTGCACGAAAGCATGATAGTCACCATGGAATCCCACGAAGGAAGCCTGATCGGGGTACGGCTCCCCGACACCGTGATCCTGGAGATCTCGGAAGCGGACGCCGTGGTCAAGGGCCAGACCGCGTCCTCGTCGTTCAAGCCGGCGGTACTGGAAAACGGGGTAAAGACCATGGTTCCGCCTCACATATCGACGGGTACGCGGGTAGTGATAAACACCGCCGACGGATCGTATGTGGAACGGGCAAAGGATTAGGCTCTAAATGAACCCGCGCTCCCCCCTTCTCAACGTAATGACGGCGGCCGCCAAAAAGGCGGCCCGCAAGCTGGTCCGCGATTTCGGCGAAATAGAGCACCTTCAGGTTTCCAAGAAGGGGCCGGCCGATTTCGTCTCCAACGCCGATAGGACCGCCGACCGGACATTAATCGCCGAACTGGGAAAGGCGCGGCCCCGTTTCGGAATCCTCAGCGAGGAAAGCGGCGAGATTGCCGGCCAGGACAACTCCAACCGGTGGATCATCGACCCCCTGGACGGGACCACCAATTTCCTGCACGGCATTCCCCACTTCGCCATTTCCATCGCCCTTGAGCGGGACGGAGAGCCTTTCGCCGGCGTCGTCTACGAGCCGGTGCACGACGAGATGTTCTGGGCGGAAAAAGGATTGGGGGCCCATCTTAACGGAAGGCGGATAAGGGTTTCGGCGAGGCGCCGGATGGATGAATCGCTGTTCGCCACCGGCATCCCCTTCAAGGGGGCTCGCGACCACCCGCTTTTCCTTGACCAGCTGCAAGCGGTGATGGCCATATCCGCCGGGGTCAGGCGATTCGGAGCGGCGGCCCTGGACCTGGCCTATGTGGCGGCCGGGCGTTATGACGGATTCTGGGAAACCGGCATCAACGCATGGGACATGGCGGCGGGCATAGTCCTGGTCCGCGAGTCCGGCGGTTACGTCAGCGAAATCGGCGGCGGCAAGGCCATGATGACCAGCGGCTCCATCCTAGCCGCCAACGATCACCTGCACCGGCCCTTGGTTAAAGTCCTCGAGGCATCGCAAAACGATATGTCCTGACGGTTTTTGCCCCACTAACTCTTTTTACCTGTTAATATATTGGCGGCACGGCAAAAATGTTGTCTGTGGGCCGTCCCTTGGTTATGTTTGTTTCAACGGGAGATAATGCCGGCATTGCCGGCCTTAGTTTCAATTAAATCCAAGCGCTTAAATCCAAGTGCTCGAATATTAGCTGGTCGCCATGAACACCCATGAATTCCCTCTGCTGAAATGTCCAAGGTTCGCTTTGCTTGCCGCCGCCGGGATAGTGATTTTTTCCGGCCTTGAAGCCAACGCCCAGCAACAGGTGTATATCGACACCAGTTACCACAACGTCACGGTTGACCTCAGCGTCATTGACGACAGCGGTTACGGAAGGACTGAAGCGGCGGCCCTTCCGGCCCCGGCGGCCGGCGGCAAACTCCTGCTGATGCCGGGTCCCCGGGCCCCTATCTCCAGGCTTCACGTCCCGGCCCCGATAAGGAAATTCAGCCCCGCCCCAATGGCCGCGAAAAAACCACCCAAGAAACCCAAGGCCGTGAAAATGGCGGCTCCGCCCAAAGTTCCCGAAGCTCCGGTCGTCGCGGTTGTTCAGGCTCCTTCAACTCCACCGCCGCCGCCACAGACCAAGCCGCTAAAAAAGAAGGAGTCAAGGCCCACTCCTCTCAAGGAAGCGTCCCAGACGCCGTCGTCGCCGCCAGCCAAGCCTAAGATAGCCGAGCCGGCCAAACCGCAAGTGGCCGAGACCGCGCCACCGCCGCCACCGGCGCCGGCGCCCGTCAAGGAGGCGAAATCCCCTGCCCCCGCCGCTTCAAAACCTGAAAAACAAACAGGCGGCGAACAACAGGCTTCGCTTCCTTCCCCCGGCGCACCCCTGAAAGAAGGCCTGGCCTATCGTGTGGTTTTTGCTTCCGGGGCATCCAAACTGCCCACCAAGCAGAAGGAAGACCTTAATAATCTGGCCAAAAAAATAAAAAATGACGACAGCCTGCGCCTGCAGCTTCACGCCTACGCCGGCGATGCCTCGCTTTCATCAAGCAAGGCCAGGCGCCTGTCGCTTTCCAGGGCCTTGTCGGTGCGTTCGTACCTGATTGAGTCCGGCGTACGCTCCACTCGTATCGACGTCCGGGCGCTGGGCAACAAAACGAAAAAAAAGCCCCTGGACCGCGTCGATATCAACGTGGTCAAAAGATGAGGCGCGTCCTCGCCTACGTTATAAACATACCGCATTAACTCCTGGAGAGGTCTCCCGCCATGCACCGCCCGAGACGTTTCCTCGTCCGGATGACCCTGTTTCTGCTGGCGGTCATTACCGTGGCGGCCGTCTGGTTTGTCCCTCTCAAAGGGGCGTTCATGGCCAATATAGTCTTCAACGGCGTGATCCTGGCCATCCTGGGGTTGGGGATTGTCTACAACTTCCGCCAGGTGATCTCGCTTTACCCCGAGGTGGCGTGGCTCGAGAACTACCGCAAAAGCTCGCCGGCCATGTCCCAGCCCAGGCCTCCCAAGCTGCTGGCCCCGATGGCGACCATGCTGGGCGAACGCAAGGAAAGTCTCAGCCTTTCCACCATGGCCATGCGTTCGCTTCTCGACGGCATATATTCGAGGCTGGATGAATCCCGCGACATCTCGCGTTACACCATCGGGCTGTTGATTTTCCTGGGCTTGCTTGGGACTTTTTGGGGGCTGCTGGAGACCGTTTCCTCGATCGGCGACGTGATAGCCAATCTGTCGGTCACCGGCGACGATGTGGCCAATACCTTCGCCGGCCTCAAAAGCGGCCTCGAGGCGCCGCTAAAAGGCATGGGAACGGCGTTCTCTTCGTCCCTGTTCGGCCTCGCCGGATCGCTGGCCCTGGGGTTCCTGGACCTTCAGGCGGGACAGGCCCAGAACCGCTTTTACAACAATCTCGAGGACTGGCTTTCGAGCCTGACCAGGCTGTCCAGCGGCGCCCTGCCCGGCGACGGCGAGCATTCGGTGCCGGCCTATGTCCAGGCCCTTCTCGAACAGACCGCGGAAAGCCTGGAAAGCCTTCAGCGGACCCTGGCCCGCGGCGAGGAAGGCCGTATAAAGGCCAACAACAACCTGATGGCCCTGAGCGAAAAGATCGGAACCCTGACCGACCACATGCACACCGAGCAGGCTTTGATGTTGAAGCTGGCCGAAAGCCAGGTCGAGATAAAACCCCTGCTTGCCCGGCTTGCCGAAAATTCCATCAAGGCGGGCGGCGGAATGGACGATACGACGCGCACCCACATCCGTAACCTGGACATATACATGGCCCGTCTGCTCGAAGAGCTGAACAGCGGCCGTGACGAGATCATTCAGCAGCTCAGAAGCGAAATCAAACTGTTGGCCCGCACCATCGCCGCCGTTTCCGAAGGTCCGGACCGTACATAGGTACCGGCGCCGAAGAAAATGTCCTCCATCGCCCGCCGCTCACGACGCAGCACCAACATATGGCCGGGGTTCGTCGACGCCCTGGCGACGCTGCTGATGGTCGTCATTTTCCTGCTGATGGTGTTCGTCCTGGCCCAGTTTTTTCTCGGCGAGGCCCTTTCGGGACGCAACACGGCCCTGCAAAAACTGCAATTCCAGGTCGGCGAGTTGGCCGACCTGCTGTCCCTGGAGCGCAAGAGCAACGAGGAGCTTAGCCTCAACGTGAGCCAGCTTTCCGGGGAGCTTCAAGCCTCGGTCACGGCCCGCGACGACCTGTCCACCGCCCTTCAGTCAATGTCGCTGCGCGCCGAGGACGCCGAACAAGAGGGCCGCAGGCTAAACATGGAACTGGCCCAAGCCAACCGGACTATCGAGGCCGACAAGGAGACGATCGAGATCAAGGTCAGGGAACTGGCGGGGCTGGCCGATAGCGTCGCCGCCCTGAAGGCGCTCAAAGAGGAACTGGAAAAAGATATCTCGAAGATGTCCTCCAAGCTGGAGGAATCCGAGACCGCGATCGCCGAGGAACGCAGTATATCGGAAAGCGCGCGGGCCCAACTGGCCTTGCTCAATAGGCAAATGGCGGCCTTGCGCGAACAGTTGAGGGAGATTTCCCAAATCCTGGAAACCAAGGAAAAGCTGGCCGCCGAGCAGAACATCCAGATCACCACCCTCGGCAAGCGCCTCAACGCCGCCCTGGCCAGCAAGGTACAGGAGCTTTCGCGTTACCGTTCGGAGTTCTTCGGCCGCCTGCGCGAGGTGCTGGGCGCCCAAAAGGGGGTGCATATCGTCGGCGACCGTTTCGTCTTCCAGTCAGAGGTACTGTTCGCCAGCGGATCGGCGGAACTGGGCGATGAAGGCAAGAAACAGCTGGCCCGGTTGGCGCAAACCCTGCTCGATATTTCCCGAAAAATTCCCAAGGACATCGACTGGATACTCCGGGTCGACGGACATACCGACAACGTGCCCATCAGCACCGCCAAGTTCCCGACCAACTGGGAGCTTTCTTCGGCCCGGGCAATTTCCGTTGTCAAGTTCCTCAAAAACCGGGGAATTCCCCCCAACCGCCTGGCGGCGGCGGGTTTCGGCGAACATCAGCCGCTCGACAAACGCGACGATGAGATCGCCCACCGCCGCAACCGGCGCATAGAATTGAAATTCACCCAGAGATGACCGGATTATCTTTCCCACATCCATGCTGATCCTGTTCTTCATCGTTTTCATAGACCTGGTCGGCTTTGGAATCATCATCCCGCTGCTGCCCTTTTACGCCGAACATTTCCAGGCCTCGCCGGCCGTGGTCGGGCTGGTGATGGCCACTTATTCGCTTGCCCAGTTCATCGCGGCCCCGATATGGGGCCGCCTCAGCGACAGAGTGGGCCGCCGCCCGGTTCTGCTGGTGACCCTGGCCGGCGCCGCCGTCTCTTACCTTTGGCTGGGTTACGCCGCCAGCCTGCTCTCCCTGTTCGCGGCCCGCGCCCTGGGCGGGTTCATGGCCGGCAACATTTCCACGGCCTTTGCCTACGTAGCCGACATAACGGCCCCTGAAAACCGGGCCAGGGGCATGGGCGTGATCGGCGCCGCCTTTGGCCTGGGCTTCATCGCCGGACCGGCGATCGGCGGCATACTGGCCGGTTCCGATCCCCTCAACGCCGATTTCAAAACCCCGTCATTGGCCGCCGCCGGGATGTCCATGGCGGCCCTGTCCCTTGCCTTTTTCATCCTGAAAGAGTCCCTGTCCGGGGAAATACGGGCCCGCCTTTCCGCCAAGCCGCGCCAAAACAGGCATCGCCAATTCAAGGAGGCTTTGGCCCGGCCCAACGTGGGGCTGTTGATCGGCATAAGCTTCCTCGCGGTTTTTGTCTTCGCCGGGCTGGAAACCACCTTCGCCCTGTGGTCGGAGAAGAAATTCGGATGGGGGCCGCTGCAAAACGGCTACATCTTCGCCTACGTGGGCCTGCTTAGCGCCGCCGTTCAGGGCATCATGATAGGGCCATTGGCCCGCATCTTCGGGGAAAGGCGTCTGATCATACAGGGCGCCATGGCCCTGGCCTTGGGGATAGGCCTGATCCCGTTGGCCGGTTCCATTCCCATACTGCTTTTGGCGATGACCATACTGGGCTATGGCTTCAGCGTAATAACCCCGTCGATCAACAGCCTAATCTCGCTGCAGGTCGGCGAGGAGGAACAGGGTGGAATCATGGGCGTCGCCCGTTCCGCGACCACCATGTCCAGGGTGGTCGGCCCGATTTGGGCGGGGGCCCTGTTTTCGGCCCTGGGCAAGGACTGGCCATTCTTCGCCGGGGCGGTGATTATGTTCGCGGTCGTGTTCCTGTGCCTGCGGGCGCCCCGGAAAAACAGTAGGGAAAACAGGGCCGAGGAACCGCCGGAGGCCGGACCTCCCGGAAATTAAGGGTCTATTCCAGGTCTATTGGTCCAGATCGATTGGAATTCCGGTGGCGGCGCCAAGCTCTTGGGCCAGCAGTCCGGTCAAGGTGGCCTCCGAGCGGGTCGATATCCATTCATCGCGCCCCTCGTGGTAATCGAAATGGGAGGCCCCGCTGATCGGCGACGACACCCATATCTGGCGGTTGGGGGCGTGCTTGTTGATTACGTAGCAGGCCCCTGTTTCCAGTTCGATAGTCAGCACTCCGCCCACCAGATCGACATCAAGGCAGCCGCCCAGCACTTCGTCGATCCTGTCCATAAGGGATTCCAGCGTTTTTTCGGCGATGTTTTCAAACGACATGCTAATTTCCAATTCCATCGAGCATATAGCAAGGGATTCGCCCCTCAACAAGACATGACGCCGGTTTCGTGGCGCCGATTTTACAATAGGCTCTTGAACCGCCGCCACCGCTTGGTTATATAAGGCGCCTCGTATTTTGGAGTAAAACCATGAAAAAGGGCATCCACCCCGAATACCACGATATCACCGTCCAGATGACCGACGGTTCAACTTTCAAGACCCGCTCCACCTGGGGCAAGGAGGGCGGCACCTTGAAACTTGAAATCGACGCCAAGACCCACCCGGCGTGGACCGGCGTTCATCGCCTGGTCGATAGCGGCGGACAACTGGCCAAGTTCAACAGGCGCTTCAAGAATTTCGGACTTAAAGGCTAGAAAGCGGAATTCCACGCTTTTTCAGGCGCCGGTCTTTATCAGCCGGCGCCTTTTTCATGCCCGCCCGGTCCGCCCTAATGGATAAAATGCTTTTTTCTTGCGTATATTGGGGTTTAGTAATTTCTTAGGGGTTTGGAAGGAACTTTAAAGTAGTTTCCGGTCCGCGTTTGTTACGGAAGGCTATTATTGTTTTCCTGAAATGCCGGACAAATTTCACTTACCGGGAATGGCATGGCCCGTCACGAAGTCAATTACGAAGTCCACGTACTGCAATCCGGACGGTGGGAGATTCAGGCCCGCTACCCGGATCATAAGGAAAACGCGGCCGTCGAGGAAGCCGTAACCCTTGGCAAGGTCAAGGGCATCAACGGCGTCAGGGTGATAAAGGAAGCCTATGACCCCGGTTCGGGGGTAAGCAAGGAAACCGTAATCTATCAACACCCCCGGCCCGATAGCGGCGGCGCCAAACCGTCCCCCTCCCAAAAGCCGCCGCCATCCACATCCTCATCCTGGGACGACCCGTCACCGCCCAAGCAGGCGCCGCGCAAACACACCCGCACGGAAAGCCTGGCCGATGACGGCGACGGCCTTGAGATGATAGAGGCGTCCAAGTCCAAAGGCGGCTCCGGAAAGAAGAAGTCCGCAACCAAGAAATCATCGCTTGTCTCGGTAATCGTCAAGGTTCTGCTAATTATTCTGGCCAGCGTTGTCATCGGAGCGGTGATAGCGGGCATGATTTCGGTCTGGCTTCGCGATACCTCGCTCACCACCAACGTCCAGAC
>JAZFTA010000152.1:0-5023 GCA_036446415.1 Rhodospirillales bacterium
TATCAGTCGAGGATTTCCGGTCCCCTGTTCGACCGCATCGACCTCCATGTGGAAGTTCCCGCCGTCAACCCGGCCGACCTGTCGCTGCCGGCGCCCAAGGAAAACACCGCCGACATCGCGGCCCGCGTCAACGCCGCCCGGACCATCCAGAAGGAACGCTTCAAGGAAACCAACCCCATAATCCGCACCAACGCCGAGGCCGACGGGACGATGTTGGAGAAAATCGCCGCGCCCGATGAAAGCGGGCGCAATCTTCTCGCCGAGGCGGCCGGACGGATGCGTCTTACGGCGCGGGGCTATCACCGGGTGCTGAGGGTCGCCAGGACGCTGGCAGACCTCGACGGCGGGGCCGGCGTCAAGCGCATCCACGTCGCCGAGGCATTGTCCTATCGGCGCGTCGCGCCGGGGCGAAACCCCATTTACGCGGACATGACGGCCTGAAAATCCGCCCCGGCTTTTATTGAGGGGAGACAACCCCCGCCACCCCCCCCCCGGGGGGGGCGAAACCCCATTTACGCCGATATGACGGCTTAGAAAAATTTCCGCCTTTACCGGGCCAGCATAGGGCCGACGTTCTTGCCGGCGAATATGTGGACGTGGAAGTGGAGCACTTCCTGATTGGCGTCGTCTCCGTGGTTGGCGAGGATTCGGTAGCCGTTTTCCCTGATCCCAAGTTCATCCGCCACCTTCACGACGGCCCGGCAGAAACCGGCGATCTCGGCTTCCGGCGCGTCCCCGAAAAAATCATGGGACGAGATATATTCGCCCTTGGGAATCACCAGCACATGCACCGGGGCCTGGGGGTCGATGTCGTGAAAGGCCAGCGCGAAATCGTCCTCGAAAACCTTGTTGCAGGGTATTTCGCTCCTGAGAATCTTGGCGAAGATGTTGCCGGTATCATATTTCCTTGGAGCCATCGGCTCTCTCCCTATTTTGATTTTCCGAATTTGCTGTTCTTGCGCCCCTTTTTTTCATCCAGACCCGAGGTTCCCAGGCGGCCCTCAAGCTCGGCCCACACCTGGTCCGGATTTACTCCGGTTTCCGCCCAAAGCATGACAAGGTGGTATAGAAGGTCGGCGCTTTCGCTGGCCACGTTAGCCGGTTTTTCATCGAGGGCGGCTACGATGGTTTCCACCGCCTCCTCTCCCAGCTTCTGGCATATCTTGCCGCGGCCGCGGGAAAACAGCTTGGCCGAATAGGATTTTTCCACATCGCCGCCGCGCCGGCCCATGACCACGTCATAAAGGCGGTCGATGACCGCGGCGTCCTTTTTACCCTTGTCCCCCTTGCTTTCATTTTCCGGTTTGTTGTTCTTGTTTTCCTTGCCGGACTTTTCGCTTTTTTCTTCCTTTTCGCTTCTTAAGTCCTTGTTTTCTTTGCTGTCCTTGGCCATCCGAAATTTTTCCCCTATCGGTCAATGCGCACGGGAACACCCGCTTTTTTCATGTGGGACTTGGCTTCGGCGATTGTAAAGATTCCGAAGTGAAATATCGAGGCGGCAAGAACCGCCGTGGCATGGCCTTTTACTATGCCCTCAACCAGATGATCGAGGGTTCCGACACCGCCCGATGCTATCACCGGAACCGTCACGGCGTCGGCGATGGCCCTGGTCAGTTCGATGTTGAAGCCCTTTTTGGTTCCGTCGCGGTCCATCGAGGTGAGCAGGATTTCCCCGGCCCCGTAACCGGTCATGCGCCGGGACCATTCGACAGCGTCGAGGCCGGTGGGGTTGCGCCCGCCGTGAGTGAATATCTCGTACCTGTCGCCGCCCACCGTCTTGGCGTCTATTGAAACAACAATGCACTGGCTGCCGAATTTCTCGGCCGCCTTTTGCACGAACTCCGGCTCCTTCACCGTCTGAGTGTTGATGGAAACCTTGTCGGCCCCGGCCAGGAGAAGCTTGCGGATGTCATCGGTGGTCCTTACCCCGCCGCCGACGGTCAAGGGCATGAAGCATTCCTCGGCGGTGTGGCGGACCACGTCATAAATAGTGTCGCGCTCTTCGTGGCTGGCGGTGATGTCGAGGAAACAGAGTTCGTCGGCACCCTCGCGGTCGTAAATGCGGGCCTGCTCCACCGGATCACCGGCGTCGACCACGTCGACGAAGTTGACGCCCTTGACGACGCGGCCCCGCTCCACGTCCAGGCAGGGGATTATCCTGGCTTTCAGCATTGATTCGTTACCTCAACAGTTCCACGGCCTGGGCCGGGTCGATGCGCCCGTCATAGACGGCCCGGCCGCTGATCACGCCGGCAAGCGCCCCGTCGGCGATTCTTTTGAGTTCGAGCAGGTCGTCCATCGACGATACTCCGCCCGAGGCGATGAGAGGCGTCGAGATTTCCCGGGCCAGGGCGACTGTCGCTTCCGTATTGGGGCCTTCCATGGCGCCGTCGCGGGCGATGTCGGTGTAGATGATGGCGGCGGCCCCGGCGTCCTCGAACTTCAAGGCAAGGTCGCGGGCCTTGATTTGGGAAACCTCGGCCCAGCCCTCGACGGCTACGAAGCCGTCACGGGCGTCGATGCCGACGGCGACGTGTGAGGGGAACCGGCGGCAGGCTTCCCTGACCAGGCCGGGGTCGCTGAGGGCAATGGTGCCGAGAATCACCCGCTTTACCCCTTTCTCCAGCCAGCCGGCCACCGTTTCCATGTTTCGGATGCCGCCGCCCAGTTGGACCGACATGCCGGTCGCTTCGAGGATCGACTTCACCGCCTCGGAGTTGACCGGCCGGCCGGCGAAAGCGCCGTTCAGGTCAACGACGTGCAGCCACTCACAACCGGCGGCGGCGAACTTCACGGCCTGGCCGGCAGGATCGTCGCTGAATACCGTTGAACGGTCCATGTCGCCCTGGACCAGCCTGACGCACTGGCCATCCTTGAGATCGATGGCGGGAAAGAAAATCATTTTATCCGAGGCTCCGCCTAGGGCCGCCACTTGAGGAAATTGGTTATCATTGTAAGGCCCGCTGCCTGACTCTTTTCCGGATGAAACTGGGTCCCGATCATGTTGGCGCGTCCGATCACGGCGGCGACCGGACCGCCATAGTCGACGCTGGCCAGCACATTGCCTGGGTCGGTAGCCTCAAACCCGTATGAGTGCACGAAGTAAACGTGCGACCCTTCCTCGACGCCATTGAAAAAAGGATGGTCCGGGGCTTCCAGGCGAAGGTCGTTCCAGCCCATGTGGGGAATTTTCAGGCTTTCGTCGGACGGCTTCAAGGCCGTCACCTCGCCCTCGATCCATCCCAGCCCTTCATGGTCACCGTGTTCGCGCCCCATTTCGGCCATAAGCTGCATGCCGACGCAGATGCCGAGGAACGGTTTGCCTTCGGCGATGACCACCTGGCTGAGCGCCTCGACCATGCCCGAAACATCGCTAAGACCCCGTTTGCAGTCGGCGAAGGAGCCGACCCCGGGAAGGACCACATGGCTGGCTTCCTTCAAATCCCCGGCCCGGCCGGTGATCGTCACTTCAAGCCCAAGGCCGGCCTCGAAAACGGCCCGCTCGAAGGCCTTGCTGGCCGAACGCAGGTTGCCCGATCCGTAATCTATTATGGCGACGCTCATTTATAACAGCTCCGCCGCCAGCCCCGGCTCGCTTTTAAGGAACCGTCTCTCGGCGTCCGGAAGGCCGTCCCCTCCGATCACCCCTTTAAGCGCATAGCCGCTCCTTTCAAGGGTCCAGCGCCTAAGGTCGTTGGCGACGAAACCGACGGCGACGGCAAGCCCCAGGGAAACCACCCCCTGGCTTGATGCATCAAGGCCCAGCGCCGCCGCCATTGATCCCAAGGCTACCTGGACGGCGATAAGGCCGATCGCCGCCAGCCACATCCTGTGCCACAGCGCCCAAACGAAAGAAAGGAAAAAGGCCGGCCAGCAAAAACCCTCCTTGACCAGCACCAGGGAGCCGTCCTTGACGGCCCCGGCGCGGTTGAGATGAACTGTGTAAAGGCGCATCTCCGCCACCTAAATGAACGTTACAAGGATCCGCCGAGAACGCCCTTGGTCGAGGGCACGGCGTCTCCCTTGCGGGGATCGATCTCAATCGCCTGGCGCAACGAACGGGCCAATCCCTTGTAGCAGGATTCGACGATGTGATGGTTGTTGTCGCCGTACAGGCATTCAACATGCAGGGTCATCCCGGCGGCCTGGGCGAAGGCCTGGAACCATTCCTTGAACAGTTCGGTGTCCATCTCGCCCAGCTTGGGTCGCTTGAACTTGACCTTCCACACCAGTAGGGGGCGCATCGAGGCGTCCAGCGCGACCCGGGTAAGGGCCTCGTCCATGGGCGACATGGCGGCCCCGTAACGGACAATGCCCTGGCGGTCGCCGAGGGCCTTGGCTACGGCCTCGCCGATGGCGATGCCCACGTCCTCGGTGGTATGGTGGAAGTCGATGTGCAGATCGCCCTCGGCCTTGACCTCAAGGTCGATAAGGCTGTGGCGCGAGAGCTGTTCGAGCATGTGGTCGAGGAAGCCGACGCCGGTGGATATGTCGTACTTGCCGGTGCCGTCCAGGTTGACGGCGGCCTTGATCTGCGTTTCCTTGGTCTTGCGCTCCACGCTGGCCTGGCGCATGACTTGGGACTCCTTGGATAATAGCGATTCGCGCCCTTTTAACAGGAACCGGCCCGGACCGCCAGTTATTCGGATAGGCTCTGAGTTTTTAACGGCCGCCGCCCTTGACCGCGGCGGCCGGTCAGCCTAAATCCTCGTAACGGGTTCACTTATTTGAAAGCATGCAAGGCAATGTCACAGGACAATAGCCGCCCCTGGCACGGAACAACCATCCTGGCCGTGCGCAAGGAAAACCAGGTGGTGATAGCCGGCGACGGACAGGTCAGCCTGGGCGACACCGTGATCAAGTCCAACGCCATCAAGGTGCGCCGCCTCGGCGACGGCCATGTGATAGCCGGTTTCGCCGGCGCCACGGCCGACGCCTTCACTCTTTTCGAGCGCCTGGAAGGCAAGCTGGAACAGTATCCGGCACAGCTGACCAGGGCCTGCGTCGAGATGGCCAAGGATTG
>JAZFTA010000153.1:0-3218 GCA_036446415.1 Rhodospirillales bacterium
GCCAAGGTGTCGGCCGGAAAACTGAGGCACGATCCGGTGCAGGCCCTGGCCGTGGAAAAGCTGCAAAGCCTCCATAACGCCCTCATCGGCTATCAGCCGGCCTCGGGGGCGGCGGGCTGGAAGGCCCGCTTCGGCCTATCCCGGCGTCCTTCCCGGCCGCCCCAGGGGCTCTATCTTTTCGGCGGAGTGGGGCGCGGCAAGTCGATGCTTATGGACATTTTCTTCCGTTCGGCCGCCGTCGAGCGCAAGCGCCGGGTCCATTTCCACGAATTCATGCACCAGGTCCACATCCGCCTCAGCGAGTTTCGCCAGTCAAGGGGCGGCGACGGCGATGGCGGCGGCGACCCCATCCCCCTGGTCGCCCGGCGCTTCGCCGGAGAGGCCTGGCTGCTGTGTTTCGACGAGCTTCAGGTCCACGACATTACCGACGCGATGATCATCGGCCGCCTGTTCGAGGCCCTGTTCGAGGCCGGGGTGGTGATGGTGGCGACCTCCAACCGCCCGCCCAGCGAACTTTACAAGGACGGCCTGCAGCGCGATCGGTTCGAGCCCTTCATCGGCCTGATCGAGGACCGGCTTGATTTGCTGGAACTGGAAGGGCCGCTGGACTACCGGCTGGAAAGCCTGCGTTCCATGCGGTCCTACATGATGCCCAACTCGCCGGAAACCGACCACATGCTGGGCCAGTTTTTCGAGCGCCTGACCGGCGGCGCCCCGACCGGGCCCGACCAGTTCGAGGTCCAGGGCCGCTGGATCGGGGTGCCGATGGCCGCCGACGGGGTGGCCCTGGCCCGTTTCGAGGACCTCTGCGCCCAGCCGTTGGGGGCCGCCGATTACCTGGAGATCGCCAGGCGCTATCACACCATCGTGGTGGCCCAGATTCCCCGGATGGGCGAGGACAACATGAACGAGGCCAAGCGTTTCGTCACCCTCATCGACGCCCTTTACGAGCGCCGGGTCAACCTGATCTGTTCGGCCGACGTGCCGCCCCATGAGCTGTATGTAAGGGGCAAGGGGGCCTTCGAGTTCGAGCGCACGGCCTCGAGGTTGATCGAGATGCAGTCGGACGCCTACATGGCGGCCCGCCACCTCAGGGGATTGGCGGCAACGACCTAGGTGCGACAAGGAAAAACGGAATAATTTTTTCCGCTGGATAACACTGATTAATTATCCTCAGTCGCGCCGCCACCATCCCTTGCGGGGCTGGCCGTCGTCCTTGGTCTTTTCGATGGCGTCGATATCGATGATGGTGGCCCTGGTCAGGTCCTCTTCGGCTTTTGACGCCGTTGCCGCCTTCTTGGCGGCGCGGGGCCGCTTGGGTTTGGGCTTTTCATCGCCAGCCCCGGCCGGCCTGTCCTTGTCCTTTTCGGCCTTGGCGCTTTTCGGTTTATCCTCCAGGTCCTCAGGGTGAGCCTTTTTCCTGGGTGTGCGTTTTTTGGCCGGGGCTTCGTCCTTGCTCTTTGAGGAGGCGCGTTTCGGTGTCCTGGTCTTGCCGGCGGCGGGTTTTTTCCTGGCCGCGGCTTTCTTCTTGGCCGGGGCCGGGACTTCGTCCTTGGTCCCGTCCGCGGTTCCGTCCTTGTCCCCGGCGTCAACGGTGGAAACGGCGGTGCCGGAATCCACCACAACGATGGTATCAGGCGGCCCTCCCGGTTGAACCGGTTCCTCGGGCCCGCCCAGCAGGATTACCTGGCCGCTGGTATCGGTCGTTTGCTCGGGTTTCCTGCGGCCGCGCCGTCGTCCGCCGCGCTTGCCCCGGCGGCGGCGTTTGGCCGGGATCTCATCGGATTTTTCATCCGTAGTTTCAACATTCGCCTGTGCGCCGTCCTCTTGGGCCGTCCGGGTGGCGGGATTGTTGTAATCGAGGGCATCTCCCTGCCCGGTTTTGCGCTTGCGTCCGCGCCGCCGGCGGCGCCGTTTTCCGTCCTCCTCCTCCGGCCTTGGCTGTTCTTCAGTTGAAGGTTCGCCGCCCATGTCCTTGTCTTCAATTTTCCTTTCCTTGGCGGTATGCGGCTTGACCAGTTCGATCCGGTATTGGGGAGGTATCAGTGAATCATCACTGGCCAGAATTATCGAGACGCCGTTGCGGCTTTCGGTGTCGGCTATGGAATCGCGTTTGTGATTGAGTATGTAAAGGGCGACATCGGTCGGCATGTGAACGGCTATCCCTTCCGGTTTCTTGCGGGCGACCTCCTCCTCTATGGCCCTGAGCACGAACAGCGCCGACGATTCGATGGAGCGCCGGATGCCGGTGCCGTCGCAGTATGGGCAATCTTCGGAGCTGGTCTCTATTATGCTCGGGCGAAGCCTTTGACGGGAAAGTTCCAACAGTCCGAAGGGGCTTATTCTTCCCAACTGAATGCGGGCCCGGTCGTTGCGCATGGCCTCCTTTAGGCGGCGTTCGACCTTAATGTTGTTGCGCGAAACTTCCATGTCTATGAAATCAATTACTATCAGTCCGGCCAGGTCGCGCAGGCGCAACTGACGGGCCACTTCCCCGGCCGCCTCCAGGTTGGTGGTCAGCGCCGTTTCCTCGATGTTTCTCTGACGTGTGGAACGGCCCGAGTTGACGTCGATGGCGACCAGCGCTTCGGTCGGGTTGATGACTATATAGCCGCCGGACTTCAACTTGACCTCGGGGGAATGCATTGAATCCAGCTGGCTTTCCACTTTGTGGCGCTGGAAAAGGGGAACCGCGGCGTCCCGGTACGGCTGAACGCGTTTGGCGTGGCTGGGGATGATCAGCTTCATGAAATCCTTGGCCATGCGGTAGCTGGCATCGCCTTCGACCACGATTTCCTCGATGTCGTTGTTGTATAGGTCGCGGATGGTGCGTTTGATGAGATTGCCTTCCTCGTGGACCAGGCACGGGGCCGATGATTCGAGGGTCATATCGCGGACCGTGTTCCAAAGACGGGTCAGGTATTCGTAGTCCCGCTTAATCTCGGCCTTGGTGCGTTTGGCGCCGGCCGTCCTGACGATCACCGCCACCCCCTTGGGGATGCCCAGGGAATTCAGGATGGTCCTCAGCTTCTTGCGGTCGGGGCCGTTGGATATCTTTCTCGAAATCCCGCCGCCCCGCGCCGTGTTGGGCATCAGCACGCAATAGCGGCCGGCCAACGAAAGATAGGTGGTCAGCGCCGCACCCTTGGTGCCCCTTTCCTCCTTCACCACCTGCATCAAAAGGATCTGGCGGGCCTTGATGACCTCCTGGATTCGAT
>JAZFTA010000154.1:0-6339 GCA_036446415.1 Rhodospirillales bacterium
GGTGGCGCATCATCTCCAACATCCTCAGTTCCTCCTGGTGGACTTCGCCGTCCGCGGCGGCGATGTCGCAGGCCAGGGCGTAGGCGGTTTCCCGCAATTTCTCCGGCAACGCCGCAACGATCAGATCGAAGGCCTTGTTCAAACCATCGTCATCATCAAGGACCTCGGCGCACGACGCGGCAATAGCCGGTAACTGGCCGGCCTCGAAATCGGCGAACACCGGCAGGTCGTTGATGGTCCAGCCGATCCTTCGCAACTCGGCGTCGGTCATGTCCTGATCGGCGGCGGAAACCATAACCATGGAGAAAATAAGCGCCGAATGATGGTTGATCATTTTATTGCCCGGTTTATTGCCCGGTTTATTGCCCGGTTTATTGCCAAGTCAGCCGTTCAATTATGAATCCTACGCCTTTCAGGACAGCCGTTCAATTGGCTCCGCCTATAAACTCTCCGGTCTCCCTGACCGCCTCGGCAAGACCCATGCGCCGCACTTCCACCCCTTGGGGAAAGGCCCGGGCCAGCCTGGACGGCAAGGCCCTGTCCAGCATCACGAAGACCCCGCGGTCGCTGGACCGCCGGACCAGCCTCCCGTAAGCCTGTTTCAGCCTGAGACGGACCAGCATCTCGTCGTAGGCCGGGCCGCCGAAGACGCCGCGCCGGGCCCTGTGCAGGATGTCGGGCCGCGGCCAGGGCGTGCGGTCGAAAACGATTATACGCAGGGACCGTCCCGGAACGTCGATGCCGTCGCGGACGGCGTCGGTGCCGAGCAGGCAGGAGTCCTCCTCGGCCCTGAAGATGTCGATCAGGGTGCCGGTGTCGAGCGGGTCCACATGCTGGGCCATCAGATCAATCCCGGCCTCGTCGAGGGGCCTGGCGATCAACTCGTAAACCGCCTTTAGCCGGGCGATGGCGGTGAACAGGCCCAGCCCGCCGCCGCCGGCCGCCATGAACAGTTCACGATAGGCGGCCCCTACCTGAGCGGTGTCATCCTTGTTTACATCGTTGACCACCATGACCCTGGTATGGTTGGGGTAATCGAAAGGCGACGGCGCGGTCATGAGAGAGGGGTTGGATTCAAGATGAGAGGCCCCCGAACGGGTCAGGGCGCAACGCCAGTCGGCCTCGTCGTCGCCCGAACAGTCCCTGAGCGTCGCCGAGGTCACCAATACCCCGTGCGACGGTTTGAGGACCGCCTCGGCGAAGGGCTGGGTCGGGTCAAGCCAGTGGCGGTGAAAGCCGGCGTCGAAATCGCGCCCGGCGATACGTTCGACGCTGAACCAGTCGACGAAGCGGGACGCCCCCTGATCGTTGTCAATGCCGTCGCCGGCCGGCCTATCTTCATTGCAAAGGTCGTCCAGCATGTCCCGCCAGACCTTGACCTGTTGGGCGCCCCGGCGCTCCAGTCCGCGGATCACCGACTCGATCCTGGTCCGGGTGGGGCTATCCATCTCGCCGGCCCCGTCGTCCAGCACATCGCCCAGGACATGAACCATATCGGCCAGGGGGCGGGCCAGCCTTTGCAGGGCCTCGGCCAGCGAGCTGGCCGCGCCAAGCAGCCCCTCGACCGGGGGATGGACGGCGGTCTCCAGGCTGTAGGGCGAATTCCTGGCCCCATCCCGGGCATAGACCTGCTGGCGGACAAGGCCCAGGAAGGCCTCGGCCGCCCCCGCCGGGGCGCCGTCCGAAATCCGTTGCCCCCACCCCGGGGCGGGCAGCGCGTGGGCCGCCCTTATTACGTCATCGAGGATCCTGACGGCCGTCTCGTTGGTGCTTATCAGGTCTTCGATGCGGGCCTTGAGGCCCCGGTTGCGGACCCGGCCCTTTTTCTCGGCGCCGATAATCCAGCGCCTCAGCTCGGCCGCCTCGAAGCCGCTGAGGTGGGCCGAAAAGGCGCCGTCGGCGGCGTCGAAAACATGGTGCCCCTCGTCGATCACGTAGCGGCTGGGCAAGAACCCCTCGCCGCCGCCTCCCATGGCCGCCTGGACCATGACCAGGGCATGGTTGGCGACGACAATCCTGGCCCTCCTGGCCCGGCGGATGGTGCGCTCGATGAAGCACTTGTCGTAATGGGGGCAGGCCGAATAGATGCATTCGCCCCGCGTGTCGGTGAGGTCGACGGTCATGGCGCGGCCCAGTAGGCCGGCCAGCCAGGCCGGGAAATCGCCGCCCACCATGTCGCCGTCGCGGCTGGCCAGGGCCCACCGGGCCAGCAGGCCGAGCGTCCTGACCTCGCCGCCGCCTTGCCCCGCCCCGGTAACGGTTCCAGCCCCGAACCGGCCCACCGCGTCGGCGAAGTTAAGCAGGCAGAAGTAGTTCTCGCGCCCCTTGCGGATCACCACGTGTTTTTCCTTCTCTAGCGCGTCGGGATAGAGGCGGTCCAGCTCCCCGTCCAGCTGGCGTTGCAGGTTGCGGGTGAAGGTCGATATCCACACGCCGGCCCCGTTCCTTTCCGACCACAGGCTGGCCGGGGCGATGTAGCCCAGGGTCTTGCCGACCCCGGTGCCGGCGTCGGCCAGCACCAAATGGGGCTCGTCCTCGCGTTGGCGCGGCTCGAACGCCCGGGCCGCGGCGGCCGCGTATTCGGCTTGCTGGGGCCTGGCCTCGGCCCCCGGTCCGAGAAGCATGAATAGACGCTCACGGGCCTCTTGGGGGCTCACCGGCTCGCTTCCCGGCTGGGTCTGGGGCGGCGTTTCCTCCCATTTTTCGAGCCCCTCCCAAACCCTCAAGCCCCAACCTCCCGATGAATCGCCGCGGCCTTCGGCGGAGCGGCCGTTTACCGCCGCGATTGCTTCCTCCACCGCCTTGCCCCACGGCCATCCGGCCCGGCCCATGATAGACGCCACACTGGCCGCCTGGCCGTCCGCCGCCACTTCGCCGATCAGGGCCCGGACGGCGCCGCCAAGGCTCTCGGCCTCTTTTTCCATGTTGCCGGGGATGGGCAGCCCCAGGACCTCGGCCAGCCCCCTGGGCGTGGGCAGGCAGAACCGGGCCGGGCGCACGAAGGCGAACAGCTCCAACACGTCCAGGGCGGCGAAGGGTTTGACGCCCAGCCGGCGGGCGGCGGCCCCTCCATGGCACAAAATTACCGGCCCGGAACCGCCAAGGCGATTGACGGCCTGTTCCAGCGATATGGTTTCGATTTCGCCTTGGGGCTCCAACCAGGCCGCATCCCTTACCCCGGCCACCAGGACGGGCGACGGGGGAACGGTCATGGAGCGGCGAAGCCGTCAACGGCTTCCTTGGGCAGGGCGGATTCGAAATGGATATGCATCAGGGCCTAAGTCAATTACTCATCAACGGCGATTCGTGATAGGTATTTGATACGAAATTAAACCAGTACAGGACAGTGGCAAGTTTAGCGCAACATGATCCAGGTCGAGAACCTCCGCAAATCATTCAATACGGTGATAGCCCTTGACGGCGTCGGTTTTACCGCCCCGGACGGCCATGTTACCGGCCTGATCGGGCCCAACGGGGCCGGCAAGACCACGGCCTTGCGCATAATCTACACAGTGATGCGCCCCGATTCAGGGACCGCCACGGTAGACGGCCTAAACACCGTTCACGACCGGCGCCAGGTCCAGAAACGGATCGGCGTCCTTCCCGACAGCCGCGGCCTTTACCCCCGCCTGACGGCCCGCGAACACGTGCGCTATTACGGGCGGCTGCACGGCCTTAACGGGGCCGGGCTGGAAGGACGCATCGACGAACTTATCGGCATCCTGGGCATGGAGGAGTTCGCCGACCGCCGGGCCGGCGGGTTTTCCAAGGGCCAGGTCCGCAAGGTGGCGCTGGCCCGGGCCCTGGTGCATCGGCCCCAGAACCTGCTGCTCGACGAGCCGACCAACGGCCTGGATATCGCCAGCTCCAGGGCCGTCCACGCCCTGATCCGGGAAATCAGGGACCAGGGCCGGTGCGTCCTGTTCTGCAGCCACATAATGCAGGAGGTGGCGGCGATCTGCGACTCCATCGTGGTCATATCGAAAGGCCGGGTCGCGGCCCGGGGGACGCCTGGGGAACTGTTGGAACTGACCGGCAAGGAAGACCTGGAAGAGATGTTCCTCGCCGTCACCGGCGGCGCAAGCGGCAGTGGGGAGCAGTGAAATGTGGCGCCGCGTCTACATAGTGTTCGCCAAGGAGGTGATGGACAACGCCCGCGACCGGCGCTCGTTGCTGGTCGCCCTGATATACCCCATGCTGGGGCCCGCCCTGCTGGGCGTCATGATCTCCATGGTCTCTTCGGTGCTGTCGGCCGGCAACAGCGAAAACAGGATGGATCTTCACGTCGCCGGGGCCGCCAACGGCCCCCAATTGACCGCCTACCTGGAAAGCCGCAACATCGCAATCAGGCCGGCCGGCGGCGACCCGGAACTGGCGGTGAAAAACGGCCAGGCGGAAGTGGTGCTGATAATCCCCGATGACTTTTCGCGGCGCTTCGATGAAAAGCGCACGGCGGAGATCAAAATCATCGCCGATTCCTCGCGCCTGCCCGGCCTGTTCGCGCTCAACCGGTTGGCCGGGGTTCTCGGCGAATTCAACCGCCAGGTCTGGGAAAAACGGCTGTCGGTCCTGGGCGTCGATTTCATGGGACTGCGCCCCTTGGATATCCACAGCGTCAACGTGGCGGCCGGGATCAGCGCCATCGACATCCTGATGTTCATGGTGCCGCCGTTGATAATATTCAACATCTTCATGGGCGGCGTTTACCTGGCCATAGACACCACATCCGGGGAGCGCGAACGGGGCTCGCTGGAGCCGTTGCTGATCAATCCGGTGGAAAGGTGGGGGTTGATGCTGGGCAAGTTCCTGGCGGCCCTGCTGTTCACCGGGGTCGCGGTGGCGGTTCAGCTTGCCGCCTTCAAGGCCATATTCGACATGATGGGAAGTCCGGGATCGTCATTCGTCAACAGCCTCGACGCCCGGGCGGTGGCGGGAATAATGGTTTCAGCCCTGCCGCTGATGATGCTGGCGGTGGGAGTGCAATTCATAATCGCCACCGTCACCCGCAGTTTCAAGGAAGCCCAGACCTATCTTGGACTGTTGCCGCTGGTGCCGGCGATGCCGGGACTGGTCCTGGTCTTTTCCCCGGTCGAGGCCGAGGGCTGGATGATGACCATTCCCACTTTCAGCCAGACCCTGCTGTTCGGGCAGTTCGTCCGCGGCGAAGCGGTATCGATGCTCAACGTCGCCATTTCAACCTCGGCCACTACCCTGGTGGCCCTTGTCCTGGTGGCGATAGCGGCTGGACTGTACGAGCGCGAGAAACTTATCTTCGGGGGCTAGTACTCACTCCACTCAACGTCATTACCGGGCTTGACCCGGTAATCCATGGACCGCCTTAATCAAGTCCGGGGGTGACGGGAGAGTGCGGCGATTCCGTCCGGACTTGAAATTCTCTAGAATATGGGCGGCTTCATGCCGATGTTGACCAGCATCGTCTTGATCAACAACTGGGCCGCCGGCAGGGGGGCAAGGCGGTATCCGGCGAGACCTTTCAGGGTGGCGTCGTAATGCACCCTGGACAAGGCGATGGACTCGACCGGGCTTTGAAGGGCCTTGGGGGCGGTGATCTTGCCGCGGTAGGACTTCAGCGCCTCGATAGCCTCGTTGCTTCCCTTGGAAGGATAAATGGAACCGCCCAGGTAGACGTTGACGTAGTGGGCGGCGGCGTCCTCGTTGTACGAGGTTTCCATCAGTTTGGTCATCGCCGCCGCCGCGACGGCCCTTTTGAATTCCATTTTCATCGAAGATGAAGAATGGTGATGATGTTTCCTTGCCTCGCCATCGGTCATTCCCGGGGCCCCCCTTCAAGCTCCGCCCGTTACGAAGTTTAATGCATCATAACAACAGTTTGCACTATTATTTAAGCAAGATTGAGCTAACATTTCCACGCCTGAACTTTTTTTGGGAACCGGAAAGGTTCCCAGGGTGTCGGGATTTAAGGGATCGGCGATGGTTGATAAAGTACAGCGCCAGGCGAGATATCCTCTTAAAAGGCGCTACAAAGCCAAGGTTAACAAAAGGAAAATCGAGGGCGAGATCGAAGACATCTCGGCCAGCGGCGTGGCCGTAAGAGCCCCGCCCGACAGCCTCTTCAACATCGAGAACGACCAGTTCATCGAACTTCAGATCGAAAACATCGGCAATATCTCCGGCCGGGTCGCCAGGATCTACGAAAACGGCTTCGCCATCGCCTTCGAGCCCGGCCAGAAGGAAACCGAAAAAATCACCGACGAGATCAAGAAATTCCGCAAGGTCACGGCCAGGAGAAAGTTCTAGCGATTATGTGCGATACATTCGTGGCGCTGGCCCCGTACACCGCCGAGGGATCGGTGGTTT
>JAZFTA010000155.1:0-3998 GCA_036446415.1 Rhodospirillales bacterium
CTTCTTGCGGTTGAAATCGCCCTCGAGGCCGTGGCCGATGGCTTCGTGAAGCAGTATGCCGGGCCATCCCGGCCCCAGCACCACCGCCATCTCGCCGGCCGGAGCGGGGATCGAGCCGAGGTTGACCAGGGCCTGGCGCAGGGCCTCGTCGGCCGCCGCTTTCCAGGTCTCCGGCTTCAAATAGTGTTGGTAAGGGACGCGGCCGCCGGTGCCGTACGAGCCGGCCTCCATGCGTCCGTCCTTTTCGACCATGACCGTGACGTTGAGGCGGACCAGGGGCCGGATGTCGCCGAGGCGCAGGCCGTCGGCCCTAAGCACCTGCACCGCCTGCCAGCTTCCCAACAGGGAGGCCGAAACCTGGCTGACCCTATCGTCGAGCCCCCTGGCGTAGGCGTCGATATCGGCCAGCAGTTTGACCTTGGCCTCGAAATCGACCAGGTGCAGCGGGTTGTCGTCGACATAAAGGCTCTGGTTGGTGCCGGCCGGGGCCAGGGCCGCCTCCCCTTGATGGCCGGAGAGCACCGCCCTGACGGTGCCGGCGGCCCGCCTGATCGCCTCCTCGCTCAGTTCCGAGGCGTGGGCGTAGCCGGTGGCCTCGCCGGAAATGGCCCGCAAGCCAAATCCCTGGGTGGTGTCGAAGCTGGCGCTCTTGAGCCTGCCGTCGTCAAAGGACAGGGCCTCGGACTGGCGGTATTCAAGATACAGCTCGCCGTCGTCGGCCCCCTTGAGGGCGTCGGCGACCACCCCTTCCACCCGCCGCCTGTCCAGGCCGGCCCGGGTGAAGAACAGATCGTCGGTAGCCCCAAGGTCGCTCAAAACAGCTTCTCCAAAAAGTGAAACGGCGCTTAGTATAAACAAGGCATGTCAAGGGACGGATTTCAAGGGGCCGTAATACCAAGGAGCGCCATGTTCGACTTTTTCTTCTACGGCACGCTGATGGACCCGGACGTGCTGGGCCTGGTCATCGGGCGCCCCGGCCCCTTCGCCGGCCTTGAGGAGGTCCATCTTTACGGCTACCGCACGGCTTACCTGGACGGCCAAAGCTACCCGGCCCTGAAGGAAGAGGCCGGAGCCAGGGCCGAAGGCCGCCTGGCCAGGGGGTTGAGCCTCAACGAGGCGGCCCGGATAAGTTATTACGAAAGCGACCTCTACCGGATAGAAAGCCTGGAAATAGAGACGGCGGCCGGACAAAGCGCAACCGCCTGGACGTTCACCAGCGGCCCCGGCATGGTCATGGGCGGCGGATGGGATTTCGAGGCTTGGCGGCGGATCCACAAAGGGCGGACCGTGGACGGCCTGAGGCGGGGCCTGAAACGGGGCCATAGCGCTCCCGGCCGGGTCGATCTAACCCCTTATGTGGAAGAATGGCGGGGCCGGGCCGGCAGGTGACTAAAGGTGTTTAACCTTAAGCCGACCGTCCCACCAACCGTTCAGATATTCGACCACCAGACGACGGTGGCAGTTATGGGGCTCGGCCTCACTGCACAACAGGCATCCTTTGTCGAAAAAATCCAGGCTCAGCCGTTCCTCGATCCGCCGGTCCGACATAAGGTCCATGA
The DNA here is from genome assembly GCA_036446415.1 of Rhodospirillales bacterium. Classification (GTDB taxonomy): domain Bacteria; phylum Pseudomonadota; class Alphaproteobacteria; order Rhodospirillales; family 2-02-FULL-58-16; genus JAZFTA01. Next base: position 1,560 of record JAZFTA010000155.1, read on the forward strand.
ACCGCTTCTCATAGACGTCCCATTCTCCCTTTTCCTTCTTATAGGCTTTCAGGATGGTTTCGCTCGGAGCGAGTAGCGGCTCATGAACGTAGTCAATGCCTCCGATCAAACGGGAAAAATATTCCAAATCCTTGGCCTTGGCGAAGCCCGAAAGCTGTGACGTATTTTTTAAACGGACGTCGATCAGGCGCTTTATTTCTTCGGTGATCAGCCGGCTGAAGAAGTGCTCCGCCGTCGTTTTTGTGAAGCCGATTGTAAAGACATTCATAATCAAGCCGGTTGCCTTAAGGCGGTTTTCTCCGTGGCTTCATCGTTCGCCTCTTCGCTTACGGCAATCTGGCGTCCTCTCTTTTCATAGGCCATTTGCAATGGATCACCGGTAGACGTTTCGGGAACAAACATGTCGGTTTGAAGCTGGTTGGTGATTTTCAACAATCTTTGTTCTGTGTCGGAGTTTTCCTCTATTTGACCGTCGCTCATAACATGGCGGATAACCGCCCCCAGTTCCTTAAGGCCGCGCGCCACAAGTATATTGCGGTGACAATCCAAAGGATCCTTCTCGGCGCACATGAGGGCTATTGAATAACGCGCCGCCCCTTTGAGAACCCGCTCCAATCCGCTTTTGAATGTCGTGCTTTCGGCCATCAAGGCAAAGTCGGCGGAATCATCCCTGTATAGGGAACAATCCTTGGGACGTGCTCCCAGTTCCTTGCCGAGAAAGACATATTCGATTCCCGCCTCTCGCAGGGATTCTTGAATATCGGGCTTGTTGAACTGGGGCACATGGCGGGAATACGGCACCGAGCGGACATCAGCAATAGCGGTAATACCCATCTGCTTAAGAAGTTGCAGGAACGTTTCCATGGAATGGGCGGAATGGCCGATCGTATAAACGACAAGCCCTTCCCCGTCTTTCCGGTTCATCGTCAGGATGCCCTAATCAAAGATGATGCCGTTGACCTGAGCATAGCAACGTTTCGGATTATAGTCACGTTTGGGGCCGTCCCACGGACCAGCCAGCCCGATTCGAATGTGGACAATTTTCGCACCCTTTTTCAGCGCATGAAGCGTCTTCATGCCACCAGAACCATGGAGATCGCATAATTCCTTGCTCGTTACCTTGAATTTATACGGTCGTCCACTCACTCCGTCGTCAAACTGGCAGTAAAGTTTTTTGAATGAAATCAAGAAATTAAGATACTTTGGATTGATCTCGACCGCGCCCAGCGACGGGCAATCGCCTCCATCCTCGACATACTTGCTTTCTTCCAGTTTTCCTTAAAACAGTTCCTCGACCGATTCATGCACGGAGCCTTGTAATTGGTTCCGCGTTTCTGTTGGTGATAAGCCGTTTACCAATGTCGGAATCCTGGACATGCGGGTGTCTTCATGATTATGAGGTGGTTTTCGGTTGTGAGGAACACCAGTTGGCTGAAATTCTAAAATGTTGCCTACGGCCAGAAGATTGCCACGAGCCAAGCCTGCTGGCCAGTGAACGCCGGTTGCTTGCAAGGGACGGATAATCCTCCTTTCTTCTTCACACCACCCGGCTATGCACACCTTGGTCTTCGACAAAATTGTTACTTCCGACAACAGAACGCGCATGGCGGCAATCCTCCAACGGGAAACTAAAGAAAATCATGACAGAGACAGGATTATTTACAACCAATAAGAATCATACCTCAAAGAAGGGCGTTCATTGCGATAGTCCGCCCATGCCGGCGGCCGACAATCTCCTTGACCCGGGCCGCCCTTACCCTGTATTCCCCAATCGACGACGTGGTGATTTGCCCGACCGGCTTGCGGCCACGCAAAACAACGATGCTAAAAGGTCGGAGCTCATAGGAGCCCTGGCCAGACGCGGTTGGGGCTTTTTTCATGGCCCCTTAATTATGTAAGGAGATTAAAGGAGCGAGAGATATGAGCGGCAAGAACAAACAAAAAAAATGGCGCCAGGCCACCAAACTGGTCCAGGGCGGCATCCGGCGCTCGCAGTTCGAGGAAACGTCGGAAGGGCTGTACCTTACCTCGGGCTATGTCTATCCCAGCCCCGAGGAAGCCGAACAGGCCTTCAAGGGCGACATCAAGCGCTACCAGTATTCGCGCTACGCCAACCCCACCGTCAACATGTTCGAGGAAAGGCTGGCCCTGCTCGACGGCGCCCGGTTCTGTTTCGCCACCTCGAGCGGCATGGCCGCCGTATTCGCCTCGCTGGCCTGTATGGTCGGCCAAGGCGGGCGGGTGGTGGCGGCCCGCGCCCTGTTCGGTCCGTGCAAGACCGTCATCACCGGGATTCTGCCCCGCTTCGGGGTCGAGTTCGAGCTGGTCGACGGCCGCGATGAAGGCCAGTGGAAGGCGGCGCTGGCCAAGAAGACGGATGCCGTGTTCCTGGAAACGCCGTCCAACCCGAGGCTGGAGATGATCGACATCGAGGCGGTG
>JAZFTA010000156.1:0-3439 GCA_036446415.1 Rhodospirillales bacterium
GATGAACAACTTCGCCATCGCCGTCTCGATCGGCCTTCAGTACGGAGTTCCTCAAGAGGAATACGTCGAGGCCTTCACCTTCACCCGCTTCGAGCCTTCGGGTGTGGTCACCGGCAACGAAACCATAAAGATGGCGACCTCGATCCTCGATTACATCTTCCGCGAACTGGCGGTCTCGTATCTGTCGCGTTACGACCTCGCCCATGTCTCGCCCGACGACCTGACCCCCGACAGCCTGGGCAAGGGCGACGGCCAGGGCGATCTCACCGGCGACTACAAGGAAAAGGGCGTCGAGAGGTTCACCAGCCACGGTTTCGTGCGCTCCAACTTCCTGCTCATCAAGGGAAACAAGGATTTAGGCACGGCGGCGACGGCGGCGGTAGCAACGGCAACGGTAGCAACGGCAACGGCGGCGACCGGCGCCATGCAATCGATGGCGGTTAATCCCCAGACCGAGGCGGTGAGCCTAAACAGCGGCGTCATCGAGCACGCCGAGGCCAGCCTCGACAGCAGGCGCGAGGCCCGGATGAAGGGATACGAGGGCGACTCGTGCGAGGAATGCGGAAACTTCACGCTGGTCCGCAACGGCACCTGCCTCAAATGCGTGACCTGCGGGGCGACCAGCGGGTGTTCGTGATGATCGGATTTTGCAAGGAATCCTCCCTGGGAAACTTGGGGCGCGCCGCGGGGCCTCCCGGCTCCGGGCGCGCCCATTTTTTTCCCATTGGTGAAACTGGCGGGCCTGAAACTGGCGGGACGGGCAGCCAGTGACCACTGAGTGGCGCTACGTCACGGCCCGTTTCCACGCTTTCGTTTCCGGCCTGCCTCCTTCGCCCTCCCAAAGACGCCTCGTTCTATCGGCGGCCAGGGACGTGGCCAAGGCCCTGCGCCTGTCCTTTCACCCTGATGACGGCTTTTTAGGGATTGGCGCCGCCGACCATGTAATCGTCGGCGGCCACGCCAAGGGAACGGCCCTCGGCCCCGGCGAGACCATCGACATGCTCTACATCCCGCCGCCCCACATGCAGCCCAGGGCCGAGGCGGGCAAGGACATACTGGCCCCCCTTTTTAACGACCTGACCCAGGCCCTGGGGGCCCATTACCCAAGGGTTTATCTCACCCGCGGCGGTTGGCTGTCGGTCGAGCCGCCCGGACTTCCAAGGCTTGACGGGGAGAAGGTGGAAGTAAGGTTGATACCGTGCTTCCCCCGCGCCGGCGGCGGATTCACCATCGGTGATCCGGCCATCGCGGCATATTGGCGTCATTGTGACCCCAAGGCCGAATTGAGGCGTCTGGCCGCCGCCGACATGGCCAGCGGCGGCAAGGCCTCTCACCTGATTCTGATGCTCAAGGCCTGGCGGCGGCGCCACTTCGTGGCCATCGGATCGCTGGCCCTGGAACTTCTGGTTTGCGAGTTCGCCGGTCTTTGGACCTACCACCGGCGCTCCCTGCTGTTTTATGACTGGATGGTCCGCGATTTCTTTTTCTGGCTCGGCCATCAGGCCGGGCGGAGCATCGAAATCCCCGGCACCGGCGTTCATCTCCGGGCCGGCGGCGCATGGGAGGAGGAGGCCGCCGGCGCTTTTTCCCTGGCCCGCGAGGCCTGCCGTCTGGAGAGGGACGACCCGGTCCGGGCCACCGACGCCTGGGGCGAGATCTTCGGCCCCGGCTTTCCCGGCGCCGCCCTGGCGCTGAAAGGGGGGGAAAGGGCTTTTCACGGTAATCTTAAGGATCATTGGGCGGCGGCCCTTAAAACGGCTTGACGGCGGCTGGGGGCGGCCGGTCCCCGGATTTGTTTATCAATGGCCCATGAAAACAGAAAAAACCCTGAAAAAACTTGAATATGGGCCACTTTGACCTTTCCTCCATATGGGCCAGATTGTAACCTTTTGAAACCACGCCGCCCTTTAGCCTGAAACCGTACCAGCGAATCGTTACCTATGGCCAAAAAGCTCAGATTTTACATAGTCGACGACGATCCCGACTCGATCGAGATCATGACCGAGTTGCTGAAGGCGGAGGGCCATTCGGTGGACTCGAACACCGACAGCGCCAAGGCCATCTCGGAAATCGCCGAACTAAAGCCGGACTGCGTGCTGACCGACATCATGATGCCCGGCATCGACGGCCTTGAGCTGTGCAAGAGGCTGAGGAAAGACCCCGGCCTCGAGGCCACCAAGATACTGGTCATATCGGGCAAGTCCTACGAGTTCGACAAGAACCGCTCCTTCGAGTTCGGGGCCGACGGCTTCATCGTCAAGCCGCTCAACGTCCAGACCTTCGCCGACCGGGTATACCGGGTCACCGAGGACAGGATGGACGTGGCCTTCTGGGGGGTGCGCGGAACCCTGCCGGTGCCGGGAGAGGGTTCGGTGCGCTATGGCGGCAACACCTCGTGCGTTACCATCGAGTTCCCCCGCGACCAGTTGTTCATCTTCGACGCCGGCAGCGGCATCAAGAAGCTTTCGGACCACCTTCTGGCCCAGAAGCGCCGGCGTTTCCACGCCTCGATTTTCATCTCCCACCCCCACTGGGACCACATCAACGCCCTGCCCTTTTTCGGGCCCCTTTACATGCAGGGCAACGTCTTCGATATTTACGGCTCGTCGCACGGCGACCTGTCGACCCAACAGTTGATCTCGGCCCAGATGGACGGCGTCTATTTCCCGATCACCATCCACGAGTTCGCGTCCAGCGTCTCCTTCCACGACCTCAAGGAAGAGACCGTGGAGATCGACGGCATCGAGGTCAGCACCATGCTGCTCAGCCATCCCGGATATTGCCTGGGCTACCGGGTCGAATACGGGGGCCGGGCGGTCTGCTACGTCACCGACAACGAGCTGTTCAACGCCGATTCCGATTTCTTCGATCCCTCCTACGTCAAGAAGCTGACCCGCTTCGTCGAGGGGGCCGAGGTCCTGATAACCGACTGCACCTACACCGACGAGGAGTACGCGTCCAAGGAAGGATGGGGCCATTCGCCGATCGGCCGGGTGGTCGAGCTGGCTCATGAGGCCAAGGTCAAGACCCTTTACCTGTTCCACCACGACCCCGACCAGTCCGACGACGACATCGACGCCAAGCTGGAAACGGCCAGGAAACTGCTCGAGGAAAAGGGCTCCGATACCAAGGTCATCGCCCCCGGCGAGGGGTATATGGTCAAGGTCTAGGGGATTGCGTCACCCCCGGGCTTGACTCACCGGCCCGCACTCGACAAGCATCATAAAATACACTATATTCGCATTATAAATGATGCGTGAACGATGAGGTTGACATGGATATCACCAAGGACATCCGACCGCTCACCGAGTTCAAGCGCGACACGGTGCGCTTCATATCCCGCCTCAAGGAAACCGGGCGTCCCTCCGTCCTGACCGTGAACGGAAAGCCGGAACTAGTCGTCATGGACGCCCAGGCGTGGCAAGACGTACAGGATCAG
>JAZFTA010000157.1:0-7079 GCA_036446415.1 Rhodospirillales bacterium
GGCCGGCGGCGAGGCCGTCATGGTCGAGGTCCGGGCCATAGACAGCCTGGTCGATTCCGGGGCGGCCCCGCCGACCCTGCTGAAGATCGACGTCGAGGGCGGCGAGGGAGCGGTTCTGGAAGGGGCGCGTAAGACGTTGGGGAAATATAAGCCGCATGTTCTTTGCGAAATGCACTCGTTCAATCCGGATGGAGTCAGGCGCGCCTTCTCGGTCCTCGCCGATGAAGGCTACTCGTGCGCCACCCTCAACGGCGCCGAGGCCGCGTCTTTCCCGCAAGGCGGGCTAGAGACGTGCCATGTGCTGGCTACGCCGGGCTAAGGTAATAAAGCAGGTTGGTGGCGGCCATCCCTATACAAATATAAAGCTGGTTATCAGTGATCCTTGGTATTAGTACGATTGCCATGATCCTCCGTCTCATCCGGGAAAAAAAAGCTATCACATGAGCCTTGAAACAATGTTGCCTTCGAAGGACCCCATGAAAAAGATGGAATTTGAAGGGTATAACCCGTTTACCCTGGCTCTCGCCGGCATAACCGCTGTGTCAGTCGCCTACCTGGGTTATGTTCTGTTTTTTTACGGAAGCCTGGAAGGTTATCTGGACCACGTTGAACCCAACATCGCGATCTCCTCTTGGCGTTTTCTGGGAGGCCATAGTCTTTTTCAGGGGCTCGACGAATGGCCAAAATTAGGCAGCTACGGGCCACTGCTATACCTGATCCATTCCACCGCCTTCAAGCTGGGAGGCGGGTCGGTGCTGGTCAGCAAATTTGCCGCCCTTGCCGTCTCGGCGGGCAGCGTTCTGATCTTCTTTTGTTATGCCTATACGCGCTTTGGGGCACTTAAGGCATATGTCGGCGTTTTATTGTTTATCGCCATCACCCTGCTCTTTTCCCCGTACAGTTTCTGGAACCGTCCTGATCCATTCACCGTTTTCCTCGTTACCCTGGCCGTATTCGCTAAAAATTTGCCGGCTGACAGGTGGGGCCGATGGGCTCCTCATGCGGTGGTCGGAATATGCATCGGGCTAACGGTAAACCTTAAAGTCCACTCTTTTATCTATTTTATTCCGGTTGTAGTTGATCTCTGCGGTTGGAAGAACATCCGGGAGATGATCGTCATCGGTCTTATTTCCATCGCCGTTTTCCTGCTTCCCTTCGCCCATCCCCAAATATCCCTCGCAAAATACCTGGACAGGATGTTCGGGACTCTTTCCATAAGGGGAGGTCTTGACACAGGCATGTTGGTGACATCTTTCAGGTACTCTTTGTTTTTTTACTCGCCGGCCTTGCTTTTGGCCGGGCTCCTAGCGCGGGGCAGGAACCATGTGGATGGCAAGTGTGCAATCTACTTTGCCGCCCTTGCCGTAAGCACCACTATTGCACTTTATCCCGCTTCAATTATTGGCACGGGGCCATATCACCTGTTGCCGCTGATTGCGGTCACTATCGACTCGATGCTGCGGTTCACTGGTGGTTACGATGACATGCCAAGGCTTCAGAAGGGTATTTTTGTGCTAATTCCCGTCATATTCCTGACGGTATCACTGCCTGTGCAGCGGCGTTTGATGCGCAACATGGAAAGAATTGCGGCGGAGAACGCAGCCGGGGAAATCCATAAGATTATTAAGGAACATGAAGACGAAACCGTTCAAATGGGTTATGGGGAAACATTTGAGGGCTATCGGCTCAGCTTCTATAAACCGATTCTGATTTTCGCCGGACAGCCGGGCACCGTGGATGCACAAGAAGCCATGGAATTCCAATCCATCGGCTACGATTTTACCGGCAGGTTCACCGCCCAGCTTGAAAGGTGCGAAACCCGCCACTGGTTGATCCCCAAGGGAGAGACGCCTTTTATGATGCAAAGCTATTACCAGAGTGTCTCCCTGTTCGGCGGGGCCGCGGAGGTATTTCAAGAAAAATACACCAAGGCGGAAACCCTCGATCATTTCGACTTATGGTCATGCAGGGATTGAATTCGGTAAGTATTGGCTGGCGTACGCGGCTTGCCTTCGAACCAGGTTCCGTTCGCCAAACCCCAATCACCCATTAATACCAAGGTTCACTGATAATGACCGCTTTCAGGTCCATGGGAATCATTCTTTGCTGATTATTTTACATTACGGACATTAAAGTGACTGTTCCTTCATTGGAGCGGAGCTTGGGAGGAAGCGGGCTCGAAGGTTATGCCCGGATATCCGGAAAAGGCCGAAAAAATTAATTTTAGGGGCAATAAGCAAGATAATAACGGTTGAAGATTAAAAAGAAGGGCGCTTGGTGTTATACTAATTGCCCAACTTTAGCGTCTGTCCGATAAGCTGATGGGAGGGAAACATGGCCCGCAAACCGCTATCAAAGGCCAAACCGAAGACCGCGAGGAAGATAGATGAACAGGTGATTTCGGCGGCCCTCACCCTCGCCGCCGCCAGGGGCTGGCGAAATGTCACGCTCAGGGACATCGCAAAAGAGGCAGGGCTTAGCCTGACCCAGGTGCATTCGGCATACCGCTCCAAGAATGCCATACATTCAGGTTTCCTGGACGGCGTCGACGCCCAGGTTCTGGCCGGCGGCGGCGATGACGAAGGGCCGGCGCGGGACCGTCTGTTCGACGTGCTGATGCGCCGCTTTGACGCCCTCACCCCACATAAGGCGGGGCTGGCGGCGATAGCCAGGGACGTCCTGGCCGATCCATCGGCGTGCCTTTGCCTGTACCCCGAAATCATTCGGTCCATGACCTGGATGCTGGAGGCGGCAAACGTGTCTTCGGCCGGCCTCGGCGGGCGTATCAAGGCCCACGGTCTGGCCCTGATATACCTGAACGCCTTCAGGGTGTGGCTCGGCGACGATACTGACGACATGTCGTCCACCATGGCGGCCCTGGATTTTGGCCTGCGCCGGGCCGAAAGGTTGATGAACCTGTGCTACTGCCGCCCCAAACCGGCCGGCCAAGGCGAGGAAGCCGCCGCCTGATAAAGGCAGGCTGGCGCACGGGGTGAAGCGTGGAAATTTCCTACGACGACTTTGAGAGTGTCGACATCCGGGCCGGCACCGTGATCCGCTGCGAACCTTTTCCCGAAGCCCGCAAGCCGGCATACAAGCTGTGGATCGACTTCGGCCCCGACATCGGCGAGAAAAAGACCTCGGCCCGGATCACCCGGCACTACGCCCCGGACGACCTGGTCGGCCGGCAGGTGGCGGCGGTGGTAAACTTCGAACCCAAACAGATCGGCCGGTTCATGTCGGAGGTCCTGGTGCTGGGGTTCCCCGGCGATGACGGCGAGGTAGTCCTGATAAAGCCGGACCTCGATGTTCCCGACGGCGCCAAGCTCTTCTAAGGGCGATTAGGCGAATCCTCATGGTCCGGCGCCGCCGTCCGGGGCCGGCTTCATCACCGCGATCATGTTGGCGGTCCAAACTTCCCTCGAATCGGTCAGCACCTTTTTAAGAATCATATGCAGGCAGTCCTCGGTGAACCGCTTGAGGGGGCTGCCCCGGCGCTGATCGAGAAAGGCGACGCTCTCCAAGCCGGCGGCCAGCCCCAGCTGTTTGATGCTATCCGGCGTATAGGCCGCCTTGTGGGTAAGGTCGCCGAATTGGTAAACGCCGCCCCATGGCGATGACATATTGGGGACCCTGATCACCAGGAGCCCGTCCTCTTTCATCACCGTCTTCAGTCTACTCAGCAGTTCGGCGCCCTCGAAGTGATCGAAGTGTTCAAGCACGTCCAACATAACAACCCTGTCGAAAGGCTCCCCGCAACCGCCGTCAAGGAATTCCCAGACATCCGAAACCCTGACATGCCCGGCCAGTTCCCGGTCCATGACCTCGACCGCCCGGGCGTCCTGCTCAACGCCAATGAAGTTCTCCACGCCCTTGTGTTTCAAGTAAGCCAGGAACTCCCCGGTGCCCGAGCCGATTTCCAGCACCGACATGGAGGACGAGCACTTGGCCGGGTTCCAGAACTCGCGGTCGTACCAGCGCACGTGCTTGGCCTTGAGCACCGGGGTCTGGTAACTCTTGTAGGCGTCGTATACCCCGTAAAAATCTTCCCTTTTCCTGTATTGCATGGCCTTGGGGGCCTCCCCTTTCATAGCGGCAGCCTAAGGCGCGCCCTAAGGCCGCCGCTGGGCGAGGCGTCCAGTTCGATGTCGCCGCCGTGTCCGCGAATTACGTCCCTGGCGATGGTCAGGCCCAGGCCGACCCCGCCGGTTACCGGATTGCGCGACGGCTCGAGGCGGAAAAACGGCTTGAACGCCTCTTGGCGCTTGTTCTCGGGGATTCCCGGGCCGTCGTCGTCGATGGTGATTTCGATGCCGTCGCCGCGCCGCCCGGCCCTGACCGAGACGTGTTCGGCGTAACGGATGGCGTTGTCGATAAGGTTGGTCAGGCAACGGCGAAAGGCGCTGGCCTTCAGGGGGGCGGTGATTTCCCCTTCGCAGTGCAGGTCGATAAGCCCTCCCCTTTTTCTGGCCCTAGCCACCACCTCGCCAAGAAGGGCCGTCAGGTTCTCCGGTTTCGCGGTCTCGCCCCCCTCGCCGCGGGCGAAATCGAGATAGCCTTCCAGCATGTGCTCCATCTCCGAGACGTCTTCCTTCAGTTCGGCCACCCCTTTGCCCTCTCCGGCCATTTCCAGTTGCAGTTTCATGCGGGTCAAGGGGGTGCGCAAGTCGTGCGAGACGCCGGCCAGCATTTCGGTTCGCTGGCCGACGTGGCGCATTATCCTTTCGCGCATGGCGATGAAGGCCGAGGCGGCGCGGCGCACCTCGGTCGCGCCCTCGGGCTTGAAGTTGGGCACGTCCCGGCCTTTTCCGAAATCGTCGGCGACCCGGGCCAAACGGCGGATCGGCTTGACCTGGTTGCGCATGAAGACGATGGCGACCGCGAACAGTATCAGCGAAGTGCCGACCATCCACATTATGAAGACATACGTTGTGGTCGAGAACACCCGTTTGCGGGTGGTGACTATCTCCAGCACCCCATCCCCCAACTGGACGTTGACGATCACATGGCGGTCCATGGAACGGGTGTCGATCTGAAAGGGGTAATTAACATATTCCTTCATCGCCCGGATCAGCATCCTCTCCATTCTGTTTCCCGCCACCGGCTGGGTGTTGGGGAGGATTTCGCCGTCCTTGATGGCGGCGGCTATGTCCATGTGGTCGCCGGCCAGGGAAAAAATCCACCGCCGGTTTTCCTTACCCGGGTTCTGGCCGATCAGATCGGCCAAGGTGGCGATGTCGCCGGCCAGGCTGCGGGCCAGGCGGAGCGAGACCTTGTTCCAGTGGTTCTCGAAGAAGATCAGGGCCGACACCACCTGCAACACCACCAGCGGCGTGACGATGATCAGAAGCGACCGTCCGAGCAGGCTTTTGGGCAGGAAGCGTTTGATTTTAGACATGTGATACCAAGCCCCTAATCCGGCCTAAGCAGGTAGCCCTTGCCGCGGACGGTTTGCAGGTACCTGGGCAATTTCGGGTCTTTTTCGATCTTTCTTCTCAGGCGGGTGACCTGGACGTCGATGGCCCGGCCCCCGCCCGACGCCCCGGTGCGCCGCATAAGGTCCTCGCGGCTGAGCGTCACGCCCGGGTTTTCGGCCAGGGCGCGCAGCAGCGCCGCCTCTATCTCGGTAAGGCGTATGGGTTCCCCGGACCGGCTAAGCTCGTCCCTGACCAGGTCGAAGCGGACCTCGCCCAGGTTCACTTCCCCCGGCCCCTCCACCGCCTCCCTGGGGATCCGGCGCAGGATGGAGTTGATGCGCAGCAGCAATTCCCTGGGCTCGAATGGTTTGGCCATGTAGTCGTCGGCCCCCGTCTCGAGGCCGGCGATGCGCTGTTCGGGCTCGCCCATGGCGGTCAGCATCAGGATCGGCACCGGGCTGGATTTGCGCAGGCCGGCGGCGTACTCAAGGCCGCTTTCGCCGGGCATCATCAAATCGAGCACGATCAGGTCGAAACTCATGACGGCCCGCCGGGTCCTGGCCTCGGCGGCGTCGCCGGCGGTGGTCACGATAAAGCCGTTGGCGGAGAGAAAGTCGCGCAGCAGGTCGCGCAGCCTGTCGTCGTCGTCGACCACCAGGATATGGGGCTTGCCGGTATCCATCATCCTTCCTTCGCCCAAGCGGTCCCAAGCATAGCAAACATGGCCGGAATTTTTTAGGCCATCCTTTGGCGGCCCCGGCGCCGGCCCCAAAAAACCCGAAGAGCCGATCGGCCCCCGGCCCCCCATGAAGGGGTTTTGAGGGCCGTTTTTACCCTTAAACCCATGATTTACAAACATTTCCATGACCGAATTACCCATAACCCGGTCAATAACCTTATCATTTGTTATCATTTTTAAAGCTAATCCGTTGATATCAAACGGATTATGAATCCGCGAATCCATCCATTTTTCCTTTCGCCCCATAACCGGCGGATTTCGGGTTACAGCCAACAATTTTCTCTCCACTTTTATCATAATCCCTCAGACGCCGGGCGTCGCCTCCGGCTCCTAGGCTTACCTCGTATTAACTCGGACGCCCTCGGGGATGGGGGTGTCCCCCCAAACCCTCATAACATTGCCGGGGAGACACCCCCCTACCCCCCGGGCGCGCTTGCCTCCGGGCCGATTAAAACCGGTTAATCGGCCCTGCGGATTCACCATCACCTCTTCTGTCTTCTGACTTACCCTATACAGCACCTAGGGCCGGATGGGAGAAATTTACTATATATAGTATATATACCCTTTTGTAAGCAATGTCAAGAGTTTTTTCACAAAAAAATCACATTTTTTGGATTTTTTTGGATTCCGACGGGCTGCTTATTCAGCCCGGAGGCAAGCGCGACTGCGCGTCGCCGCCTATGCGGCGGAGCCTAGGAGCGGAGCGACGCCCGGCGTCTGAGGGATACACATAAAAAAATTAACCGCTTGAGGAGCGAAGCGTCTCGAAGGGGGGGCCACGGATGAACACGGATACACACGGATGTACTCCACCTCGAATCCTCATCGGATAGGAGCGAAGCGTCTCGAAGGGTGGGGAGGCCCGAAGGGCCGTCTCGAAAGGGGGGATGAACCGCTGAGGCACAGAGAAGAAAGTGAAGTTT
>JAZFTA010000158.1:0-7670 GCA_036446415.1 Rhodospirillales bacterium
TAACCCGTTGCAGTTCTCCCTCGGTGGTGTTCATCCAGTGGTCGTTGTAATCGACGAAGCCGGGGAACACACAATCCAGGCCCTTGTACTGCAACTCGACGATAAGCTCATCGAACAGGTTGGGCGGCCGGAAGGGATAGAGGTAGTTGGCGTAAAGGATGACCTGGGGGTAGTCGCCTCTCTTTTCGATCTCGGCCAGGGAGTATTTGAGGACGTCGGTCAGCGTCGCCTCCCCGGACATCAGGTCGTCGGGCCGTTCGATGAAGGAGGCGCCGGCGCTTTGGGCCGCCTCGCCGACCGCCCCGTTTTCTGAAAATGCGTAGATGTTCCGGACGTAGCGGTTTTCCCGCAAGTGGCCCAGCATCTCTCCTAACAGGTCTCTCCCCTGCAGGGTCCTCATGTCGCCCAGCACCGGGGTTACGGCGGCGACGTTGCAGTTCTCGGGCCTGAGGCTCTCGGGCAGCGTGTTGGCGATCTCCTCTTCCACCTTGTCCAGGACCATCGAGACGCCGTTGGCCCTGTCGGCGTCGTTGTCCTGGTTTATGCCGTGGTGGTGGTAGACGGCCGCCGAGGGCTCGTAGACCAGCTTGTATCCGGCCTCGGTCACCTGTTTGCCCCACATCCGGTCTTCCAGGTTGGCGACGGTTGCGTCGAAGGGGAACTTGTCCAGCACCTCGCGCCGCACCATGGAGTTGGCGTTGTGGAAAAAGTAGTCCCTGGTCTGGACCCGGCGGTCCAGGCCGAACACGGTCAGAAGGTCGCGCTTGTCGGTATTGGCGCTGTAGGCCAGGGGAAGCTGGCGGCCATAGACACCGGCCACGGCGTCATCGTCGAAATTGGCGATCAGCGAGGTAAGCCAGTTCCCGTTCTGGGGTATGCAGTGCGAAGAAAGGCAGGTAATGAATTGCCCGGCCGCCTTTTCTATACCTAGATTAAGGGCCAGCCCCGGCAGGTAGTCTCCGATCCTAACCACTTCCTTGATGGGGAAGCGTTTGACCACATGGAGCGTGTGGTCGCGGCTGTCGTTGTCGACGATTATCACCTCGAAGTCGGGATAGTCCTGCTTGAACACCATCTCCAGACAGTGTCCGACCCAGGACTCCTCGTTCCTGGTGCGGATTATTATGGAAACTTTTGGGTCCGGCACTTCGGTTCACTCAGCGGATGTCGGCTATCTGTTGGGCCGCCGTCTGGTAGGCCCGGCGCAGCATCCCGCCATCGACGTTGATGGTGATGAAGGTGATGCCCATGTCGACGAGGCTTCTCGCTCCCTCGGGGCTCGGCGTATAGCAGCCGACGGCGGCGCCCTTGTCGCGGATGCGCTTGACGGAGTCGGCGAACACTTTCTTGAAGCCGGGATCGTCGAGGCCGCCCTTGAAGCCGAGGCTCTGGGACAAATCGTAGATGCCGACGAACACCACGTCGAGGCCTTCCAAGTCGCAGATCCGGTCCAGTTCGTCCAGCCCTCCCTTGTCTTCCAATAGAAGCACCGAGACGATCTTGTCGTTCTGCGAGGCGATGTGCTCTTTCTCGTGCTCGTAATCGAACATGGATGATCTGGTCAGGGTGGCTATTCCCCGGCTCGAAGGAGTATTACCGTAGCGAAGCGATTGAAGGCAGGCCTCGGCCTTGGCGGCGCCGTCCACATGGGGGAAGACCACTCCCTTGGCGCCTGAATCGAGGCTTCTCAAAACACTGCTCGATTCCATGGCGGGGACTCTGATGAAGGGAACAAGCCCCGATGATTCGGCGGCGCAATACAGGCCCGGCATCTCGGTATACGAATGGGGGCCGTGCTCCATGTCGAAGATTATGAAGTCAAAGCCCGAGGCGCCGATAATCTCCACCACCTGGATATTGGGGATGTGCGACCAGGTTCCGATTACCGGCTGTTTTTCGCTCAAGCGGGCTTTCAGTTGGATGGAGTCCATGCTTTCACACCTTTAAAGAACGGCGCCGCCGCTGACGCTGATGACCTGGGCGGTGATGTAGTTTTGTTCGTCGGAGGCCAGGAAAACGCATGTGCTGGCCACGTCGGTCAGTTCTCCGGCCCGTTTGAGAAGGGTCATGGCGACGATCCCTTGGCCGGCCGGACTGTTCAGCTCGTCGGCCGTCTGGTCGGTCAGCATTATCCCCGGCGCCACCGCGTTGACCAGTATGTTGTGCTCGGCCCCGTAGCGCGCCACCACCTTGGTCAGGCTGTTCAGCCCGGCCTTGGATACTGCGTAATGGACCGTTTTGGGCCCGTGGTACTCGCCGGCCACCGACGAGATGTTGATGATCCGCCCGCCGCCGCGAGCCACCATATGGGGGAAAACCTCCTGGCAGCATATGAACGGACCCTTGAGGTTGACTTCCATTATGTCGTCCCAGTCCTGGTCCGTGGTCTCGGCGAAGGTGGCCCGCCTGTTGATCCCGGCGTTGTTGACCAGGATGTCGATGGCCCCGTAGCGCCCGGCCACCGCCGCCATGGCGTCCCGGCACATGGTTCGGTCGCGCACGTCGAGACGGATCGGCATGGCCTCGCCGCCGGCGGCGGTTATGGCCCCGACCACCTCTTCGGCCTTGCCGGCCTGTTCGGCGTAGGCGACTGCCACCGATGCGCCCTCGGCGGCGAAGGTTTCGGCGATGGTGGAGCCGATGCCCCGGCTGGCCCCGGTTATCAGCGCGATTTTTCCTTTAAGACGAATGACTATTGCTCCTGCTTGTCTGTAACACGTTCCCCGAGGCGGCGTTGCACCTCACCGGCGATTTCCGTGGTGTCATTAACCGGTTTATATGTCCATTGGTCAAGAACGCCGGTGAACGGACGGGTCACCCCTTCGCTTCTCAGTCCTTCATGGAAAGAGTTGAAACGCCGGTTGCCGCCGTCGAGTTCGATAACATAGACCGGCTTTCCGGTCGCCGCGGCTTCCGAGACCATGGACACGGAATCGCAGGTGACCACTATGTGATCGGCCAGCCCCAGCATCCCGAAATAGGGGTTGGCGCCCGTCCCATCCCAGATATAGGCGCCGGTTCCTTCCAGTTTTTCCCTGAGTATAGCCAGGTTGGCGTCGCCGGTGCGCCTCGACGGGGTGATGGCCAGCCCGGCCCCCGTGTTTTTCGCCATTTCGGCGAGCCTTGCGGCGATGGCGGCGGTCTTCCCGGGGGTCAGGTGATAGCACTTGTTATCGCCGCCGATCAGGACCGCCACCAGGGGCCTGGGCAGGCCGGCGAAACCCGGCCCGAAACGCTCTTTGTTGGCGGCCAGGATTTCCGGCGTTACCCGGTGAAGTGCCCCGCGGGTAGGGAAAACGTTGGCCCCTTTCAGCCGATCGTGGCGGGGCGGCGCCACCATGTCGAAATAGCTTGGGGGAACGTGGGGGTCCTGAACGTGGACGGTGAAAGTCCGGCCCCGGCTGGCCTTTCTGATGGCGATCGACAGGCAGACGCTGCGCCGCCCGCAGGTGATAAGCAGGGCGGGCCACGGCGGAACCAACGGGTCGCTATTGGAATCGGGGCTGATCAGGGCTCCCGGACACATATGGCCGGGCAGCCAGCTCCACGGCGGGCGCGGGCGCGCGGTCTTATGCACATGGGCAATCCCCACCGCTTCGGCCAGGCCCAGGACCTGGCTGTTCATGCCGGCTTCGCCGGTGGTCATCGTCCAGCAGGTTTTATGATCCATATTCCCGACAAAACCCTCTAAAAACAGCCGAATGTTTCATTTTGAAACCAAAAACCTGTTTTTTGAAATACTGCTGAAACATAAACAGTTCATTCTCCTCCCATATGAAGGGAGGTGCCACAAGGCATCTTCACTCGTCAAATGTGTTTCCGGGTGCAATACCGGGAAACACAGGCGTTTCGCCCCCTCCCCTCCCCCCCACAGGGGCGGCCGCCGAAAGCGTCAAACTAGGCGCAATAGCTTCCTTAATTCAAACCGGGTCCTTCGGGATCCGGTTTTTTTGCAAATCTCATGGCCCGATCACCTTGCCCGGGTTCATTATGCCCTTGGGATCCAGTGCCTTCTTGACGGCCCGCATCAGTTCCAGCTCAACATCGGATTTGTAGCGTTTCATGTCGTCCAGCTTCAGCCGGCCGATACCATGTTCGGCGCTGAAACTGCCGCCCATTTGATGGACAAGGTCGTGGACCAGGCGGTTGAAGCCGTCCCACAGGTCCATGAACGCCTGGCGCTCCATTCCCTGGGGCTGGGACAGGTTGAAATGTATGTTGCCGTCGCCCATGTGGCCGAAGGCGACGACGCGCACCCCTTTAAGCTCACGCTCAACCGCCCGGGTGGCGCTTTCGACGAATTCGGGGATTTTCGAGACCGGCACCGCGACGTCGTGCTTGATGGACCCGCCTTCCAGCCTTTGCGCCTCGGGGACGGATTCGCGCAGCCGCCACAGCCCGTGCACCTGGGATTCGCTTTTTGCGATCACCGCGTCGGCGATGATGTGGGTCCCCAGCGCCTTCTCCAGCGCCGATTCCAGGATGGGGCGCAGTTGGCCTGAGTTGCCGGCCAGTTCGATCAGGCAGTAATAGGGGTGGTCCTTGCCGAAGGGGTTGCTCGCCTGGGGGATGTGCTTGACGGCGAGGGAAAGGCAATGGTCGGACAACATCTCGAAGGCCGTCAGGTCGCCGCCGGCGGCGGCCCGGACCAGGGTGAAGAGGTCCAGAGCTGAGTCCAGCGACGATACCGCCGCCATCGCGGTTTCCTTATAGGGCGGGCGGGGGTAGAGCTTGAGGGCGACGGCGGTGATGATGCCTAACGTGCCTTCGGCGCCGATGAACAGGTGTTTGAGGTCGTAGCCGGTGTTGTCCTTGCTTAAGGACCGCATTCCGTCGAACACCCGCCCGTCGGGCAGCACCGCCTCCAACCCTAAGACCATGTCGCGGGTGGTTCCATAGCGCAGCACCTGGACCCCGCCGGCGTTGGTCGAGACGTTGCCGCCGATCTGACAACTGTCCTCGGCCCCGAGGCTCAAGGGGAACAGGCAGCCGGCCTCAAAGGCGGCGTCCTGGATATGAGCGAGGATGGCCCCGGCCTCGGCCTTCAGGGTCATGTTGGCGGGATCGATCTCGATGATCCGGTTCATTCGCTTGAGGCCGATCACCACCCCGCCGTCGGGAACCCCGCCGCCGACCAGGCCGGTGTTGCCGCCCTGGGGGATCATGGCAATCCCGGCTCCGGCGCAGATTGTTACCGCCGCCGCCACTTCCCCCTTCGAGGCCGGCAGCGCCACCCCGGCGCAGCTGCCCCGGTAAATCCCCCTTTCCTCGATCAGGTAGGGTTCGATATCGCTTTCATCCGTCAACCAGCCCTGGGGACCAAGCAGGTCCTTGAGGGCCTTGATGGCGGCGCCGGGCGTGATGTCAGGCGAAGTCATAATCACTCATTATTATCACATTTCGCCATTATCACATTTCGCCGCCGCCCGGGTCAGGCGGTCGTTGATGGCCCGGCCCAGTCCTCTATTGGGAATTTCCATAACGGCGATGGCGTTGTATTTGGGATCGTCCAACTGGCGGATCATGGCGAACAGGTTGGCCGCCGCCTCTTTCAGGTCGCCTGTGGGGCTGAGGTTCAAGGCGTCATGCGGCGCATCCGGACCGAAGGAGAGCCGGGCTTCTCCCTCGCGCGCCTGGGCTGCGTTGATGCGCAGCGGCGTCGCCGGGGCGTAGTGTCTTTCAAGCATGCCGGGGGATTTGACGCCGCCCTTGGATTCGATGTTTTTGGCCAGCGGCCCGATTACCGCTTCTATTTCCTCTTCGGTTATGCCGCCGGGGCGCAGCAGGAGAGGACTTTCCCCGGACAGATCGACGACCGTGGACTCGATCCCGACCCGGCACGGGCCGCCGTCCACTATCGCCGCCACGGCGCTACCTAGGGCCTCTTCCACATGAACGGCGGTTGTCGGGCTGACGGCCCCTGACCGGTTGGCGCTGGGGGCGGCGATGGGGCATGGGGCTTCGGCCAACAGAGCCAGGGCAACCGGGTGGTTGGGGACCCTGAGCGCCACGGTGTCGAGCCCGGCGCTGACCAGCAGGGAAATGGCGCATCCTTCCAGCCTCTCCAGCACCATGGACAAGGCTCCCGGCCAGAAGGCGGCGGCCAGTTCCCTGGCCCTGGCGTTGAAGCGGGCCGCCTTTTCGGCCGAGCTTGAGTCTGCGAAGTGGACGATAAGGGGATTGAAGGAAGGCCTTTCCTTGGCCGCGAAGATTTCCGCCACCGCCTTATCGTTGGTGGCGTCGGCGCCCAGCCCGTAGACCGTTTCGGTGGGAAAGGCGACCAGTTTTCCGTCCCCGATCAACCGGGCGGCGCTGGAAATTGATTGGCGAGAGGCGGCGATAATTTTGCTGTCTCTCAAGTTTTCTCACCCCCCCGATAACCGGCATAAAAAGCGGAGCCGCCGGCAATGCCGACGGCTCCAATCTCATTTGCTGCTTTTGGCTCGGACCATCCGCGGTAATGATCCGGCACTGCAGTCACCGCAAGGTTTGCGGCGGCTATGACGTGACCGGAATACCGGACACGGATAAGATTTTGCGCCCTCAAATGAGGCCCCGTCAAGCACTCTTTAGGCTTGACAGTTTTGGTCATTAAAAAGAGCCCTTTGCCACGAAATGAGGGTTCTCGAAACCGGGTTTGCCGTAACCCAGGGCGGCCCCGTTCATGTCCTCGACCCGTCCCCCGGCGTACAGGACTACGGCATGGCCGGCGGCGGTGTCCCATTCCATTGTCCTCCCTAGTCTGGGATAGATGTCGGCGGCCCCTTCGGCGAGGCGGCAGAATTTCAACGAACTTCCGGCGCTGATCTCGTCCTTGACGGTGAATTGGGCGAGGTAGCCGTCCACCTCCGCCGAGCGGTGCGAACGGCTGACCAGGGCGACCAGGCCTTCAGCCCCGGGGGGGCGGCACTGGATGGGCCGGGTTTGGCCGGACACCTTGGCGAAGGCGCCGAGCCGGCTGGCCCAGTAGGTTTGGCCCAGGGCCGGGACGTGGACCACCCCGATGGTCGGTTCGCCGTCATCTATCAAGGCGATGTTGACGGTGAACTCGCCGTTGCGGCTGATGAATTCCTTGGTCCCGTCAAGGGGATCGACCAACCAGAAGGGGGTGCCCGAAACGTCGGGAATGTCGCCGTCTGAAAAGGCCTCTTCGCTGACCACCGGGAATTCGCTGGTGACTGTGTCCTTGATGGCGGCGACGATCAGGGCGTCGGCGATGCGGTCGGCTTCAGTTACCGGCGATGCGTCGGCCTTGGCGGCGACCTCGAAATCGGTGCCGTATATTTCCATGATCTTGCCACCGGCTTTTTCGGCTATGGAGACGATTCGCGCCATCAGGTCCGGGGTTATGTCCAGGCTCAAAGATATTCTCCCGCGATTTCCCGAAACATAAGCATATGTCCCGGCCAGGCCAAGAGAGGATTTAAGCGTCCTTACCGCGGTTCCATATGGAGCCGGTGTCGGCCTTGATCTCGGCGGCGATGAAACGCCAGGCCTTGAAGCCGTCTGAGAAATGATCCCTGGCCATCCCGGCCTTTAATTTAAGATGGGTCAGGAAATTCTCAGGCTTGGGCAGGCCTTCCCAGACCGAGGGCAAGAACAGGGCGCGTTTGCCGGCGTCCTCTATTATCAGGCCGTCCTCGCCGGGGCGGAGCTGGCCCAATAGATCG
>JAZFTA010000159.1:0-4596 GCA_036446415.1 Rhodospirillales bacterium
GGAATTTTTAGAATGTCCTGTGTGGATGCCTCCCTTGATGCAAGGACTTTTTTTGATGAATTGGCGAAAGGCGAATTATTACGCCTTTGATTTTGTTGGATTTTATTTTCGCATATTCTCTGAAATTCCGAAATTCCAGGCCCCGAAATAGTTTTTCAACAGCCTCGGCTAAAAACGGCCATTCTTGAGGGCCTGGAACAACGTCAGCTTTCAGGCGGTAAACGGACATTTCCACGCCTCTTCTCTGACCATCGCCGGGGGATTCCGTGACCGTTGAATGGGCAAGACCTCCGCATCGATTCCCCCACAATAAAACCCGCCTCGGAATCTCCCCGGCGGGCTTGTTTGTATTGCGGACGCACTTGTGGTGGTCGTTAAGAGCCAATATAGGCGGTCCAGGCTGTAATGTCAAGGACTTTTTTGCTGTTTTTTAGATTACAGGTAATTTATTCACTGATTCAGGCTGAATTACCCGTAATTCTTGGAGTTAGGAGGTGATGCCGTTTGCCTGCTTTTTCTTTCGCCCTTTCCCCGGCCCCCCCTCACCGGCGTAATGACCAGGAAAAAGCCCCTTTAATGCCGCGATTATGTTGCCCCTCCCGCCTCTTCGGCCCCCTTCCGCGCCAATTCGTCGGCCCTCTCGTTTTCGGGGTGCCCGGAATGACCCTTTATCCAATGCCACTCCACTTGATGGCGCCCGATCGCCTGGTCCAGGCGCCGCCACAGGTCCTCGTTCTTGACCGGTTTCTTGGCGGCGGTCTTCCAGCCGTTGCTTTTCCAGTTTCCTATCCATTGGGTGATGCCGTCACGGACATATTTGGAGTCGGTGAAAAGCCGCACCCCGACGCCCCGGCTAAGGGATTCCAGCCCCTCAATGGCGGCCATCAATTCCATGCGGTTGTTGGTGGTCCCGGGGTCGCCGCCGTATAGTTCCTTTTCACGCCCCTTCCAACGCAGCAAAACCCCCCAGCCGCCGGGGCCGGGATTTCCCGAACAAGCCCCATCGGTAAAAATTTCGACCATACCCTCTGGATCATTCACCGCCCGGTCACTCCAACCCATACGCCCCGGCCCCGGCCACTCCCTGATGAAACTTCAATTTTTCCAGGTACTCCAGCGGGTCCTTGGGCGTCACCAGGGCGCCCGGCGGGGTGTTCAGCCAATCGTAAAGCCGGGTCAGGAGAAACCGCATGGCGCTGCCCCGGGCCAGCAGGGGCAAGGCCTCAAGCTCCAAGGGCGAAAAGTCCCGCACCTTGCGGTATGCGTTCAGCAACCGGCGGGCCTTGGTTATGTTGAAACTGCGGTCCGCCTCGAAACACCAGGCGTTCAGACATACGGCAATGTCGTATGCGTAAAAATCATTGCACGCGAAGTAAAAATCGATGAGACCCGAAAGCTCCTGCCTCTGAAAAAACACGTTGTCGGGAAACAGGTCGCCGTGAATGACGCCGCTTGGAAGGTCGGAGGGCCAATCCGCCTCAAGCACGCTCATTTCATTTTCCAGTACGGCGCTCAACCCGGCTTCGACCTCGTCGGCGCGGGCCGCGGAAGCGTCAAAAAGACCGCGCCAGCTATCCACCGACAAGTCATTGGCGCGGCTAAGAGCGAAGCCATTACCCCCAACGTGCATCCGGGCCATGACCTCTCCGAGAAGGGCGCAATGGTCAGGCGTTATGCGTCTGGGCCACATTCCGTCGAGGAAACTGACCATCGCCGCCGGCCGGCCTGAAAGCTCTCTCAGCGATTTACCGCTTCTGTCCTTGATCGGCGTCGGACATGGGATGCCCTTGGCCGCCAGATGCTCCATCAGCCCCAGGAAGAAAGGCAGGTCTTCCGGCTTAACCCGTTTTTCGTAAAGGGTGAGTATGAACAGGCCGCCATCGGTGGACACAAGGTAGTTGGTGTTCTCTATTCCCTCGGCGATTCCCTTGCACGACCGAACCTCGCCGATGGAGTATCCTGCGACAAAGTCTCTAAGGTTTTCGTCCGTTACCTCGGTATAGACGGCCACTGTTTTTATCCGCAAACTGTATAAAACACTGATATTTCTTAAGGAAGATGGAGGCCTCTGGCAAGGGCGCGTGGCCCGCCGGGGCGCCCAAAATCTTGTTTCAACACGCCAACAGGCCCATATTTTAAGGCTATGGCGGAGGTTAAATGAGAGCCTTGAGGCATTTTATTGTTTTATCGCGTTTTGGCGCCGGCTTTGTTTTTTGCGCTTTATTAAGCATCGTCGCGGTTGCCCCGCCTGTTTCGGCCAAACCGGCCCAGCTTGCGGCGCGGGTCGGCGACGAGAGGCCGACCCTTGATAAAATCAAAACCGGCCAACCGGATTTCCTGGTGACGCGCCTGCAAAAGGCGTTGACGGAAAACGGCCTGTACTCCGGTCCGGTAGACGGCTACATGAACAAGGACGTGGAAGAGGCCATCCGCGCATACCAGAAGAACTCCGGCCTCAAGGTGAATGTCCGGGTCACCAGGGAACTGGTCGAAAGGCTGGAAACCGGGATCAAGGTGGGGCTTTTGCTGCAACGCCTGGAAACGGCAAAGAGCGACAATATAAAGGCGGCCCGGGCGGCGCTCATGAGCCGCCCGGAAACACGCGAGCTTTTGAGAAACAGGGACACCGAGGCCGCCGATCCAACCCGCGATCCGGCCCCGTGCTTCAAGACCCCCACGGCGAGATGCCTGCTCGACGAGGCGGCGGAAAGCACCAAGGCCATATTCAAGCCCGAGATGCGCGACTGGGCCCTGGGAGAAGTGCTGGTATCCCAGGCCAGGGCCGGTTTCGTGAAAGAAGCCATGAATACGGTAAGCAGGATCAACGATCCACGGCTGGTAATGGTGGCGCTCAGGGATATCGCCAAGGCTCAGGCATCCGCCGGCCGTGACGCCGCGGCGCTGGCCGCCGCCGAAATAATTCCCGACACCCTGAAACAGGTGGAGGCCTACGCCCAGATCGCGGCGATCCAAGCCAAGCGTGGCAGGAGCGAAGGCGTTAAAAACACGATCCGGCAACTGCTTTTAGCGCTTGAAAAAGAGGAAGAACCGCTCAAACGAATATCTTTCCGGGCCCGGGTGGCGGTCATAATGAGCCAGGCCGGCGATTGGGAGGCCGCCGACGCTAACCTGAAAGTGGCTGAAACATTGGCCCGCTCACAGGCCGGAACAAACGAAAAGAAGGAAGGATTGCGCCATATCGCCTCGGCCCTGGCGAAAATGGAAAAACCCGAACGCGCCCTGATGGTTCTGAAAGAGACCGGCGACGACCCCGCCGGGTCATCGGTTCTGGTATCCGCCGCCGCCGCCCAGGCCCGGGCCGGCGACGCAAGTCAGGCGCTGAGCACGGCCGAGGGCATCGAAGTGATGCGCTACCGCGCCGTGGTCCTTTCCCAGATCGCCGCCGCCCAGCTTGAAAAGGGCGACCACGAACAGGCGATCCAAACCCTGCAAAAGGCGATGGCGGCGACTAAAAGCGTCAAGCGTCCATTCGCCCTGGACTTCGCGCTAGGCCGCATAGTCCTGACAATGACCAGCTTAAGCAAAGTGAACGGAGACTTCTCACAACCGTTGAACATCGCCGGCAAAATCAAGGACAACCGCATGCGGGCCCACATTCTGTGGAGCATTTCCGCCGAACGGCGCCGGGCCGGGGATGCCAAAGGAAGCCTGGAAACCGAAAATTCGGCGAAAGAGGCCACCGCCAAGATAAAAAGCGCCCTCAGCCAGGTATGGATGTTCTCTGAAATCGCCATCGACCATCTTGAAATCGGCGAAACCGGTCCAGCCTGGGCCGCCTTCTGGCGGGCCATGCCGATCGCCGGAAATATAAGTAATTCATGGGGCCGGGCCAGGGCGCTCAGCAGGCTGGCGGCAACCATGATAGAGCTTGGCGGAAAGACAAAATAACAACCCTTAAGCAGCAGGGCAATCGCATTTGACCTTGACGCGCCAAGCCGAGGGGACTGTCCCGATTTTTCCTCTTGGAAAAATGGGACTGTCCCCGGCCTTGCAGGCCCGGTCCCGGGGACAGGCGGCTTTCGCCAGGGCAAAACCAGCCATTCCCCTCGAATCGCCGCCAAATGCGATTGCCCTGCCTTTAACGGCGGTGAGCCTTGTTCCCGGGGTTGGGGTAATCTAAGGTCCCTATCAGGGACTGTCGATATCCGGACATTTCAATCGCCAAACATCAAATTACAACCGGGAAACTTCCATACATGGACAAACCCACGCCCACTCAAGACAATCCTTATGCCGTTGATGTCAGCCAAGGCGAGGAATATTACTGGTGCGGATGCGCAAAAAGCGCCAAGCAGCCTTTCTGCGACGGTTCCCATAAGGGAACCGGCTTCGAGCCAATCGCCTTTACCGCCGACAAGACGGAAAAGGTATATCTATGTGGATGCATGAAATCCAAAAACAAACCTTTTTGTGACGGCTCGCACAGCTCACCGTGAACGCCCGTGCGACCGGCTTGGTTTTTCAGCGGCCCAACACCGCATCGGTACTTAACAATTTCGCGGTGTTCGAAAATTTGGTGAATTCCCGCAGCGATGCGCAGAGCTATATCCTCTCCAAAGCCAGTGGCGGAAACTC
>JAZFTA010000160.1:0-5135 GCA_036446415.1 Rhodospirillales bacterium
CAAGCAGATGGCCATCGACGCCGATCTTTCGACCGGCCTGATCGAAGAGGACGAGGCCCGCCGGCGCCGCAAGGATCTTGAAGACGAAAGCACCTTCTTCGGGGCCATGGACGGGGCCGCCAAGTTCGTGCGCGGCGACGCCGTGGCCGGCCTGCTTATAACATTCATCAACATCGTCGCCGGCATGATCATCGGCGTCGCCCAGAAGGACCTGTCCTTCGCCCAGGCCGCCGACACATATATCCGCCTTACCATCGGCGACGGGCTGGTTTCCCAGATCCCGGCTCTCATCGTTTCCACGTCCGCCGGCCTGGTGGTGACCAAGGCGGGAATCAGGGGGGCCACCGAAAAGGCCCTGTTCAAACAGCTTGGCGGACAGCCCAGGGCGCTGGGCATGAGTTCTTTCCTGCTGGGCTCCCTGGCCCTGCTGCCGGGCGTGCCGTTCCTGCCGTTCATGATCCTCGCCAGCGGGGTTGGCGGACTTGCCTATTTCGTCAACACCGGGATGAAAAAGAAGGAAGAGGAAGAGGTCAAACTGATCGAAGAGGAGGCCATGGAGCCGGCCGCCGTCGAGGAGGAACCAATATCGACGGCGCTGAGGATCGACAATCTGCGCCTTGAGTTGGGTTACGGGCTGTTGTCGCTTATCAACAACCCCCGCGAAGGACAGCGCCTGACCGACCAGATCAAGGCCCTGCGCCGCCAGTTGGCTTCCGATGTGGGCTTCGTCATGCCCAGCGTGCGTATCCAGGACAACATGCAGCTTCCGGCCAACACCTACATAATCCGGGTCAAGGAGATAGAAACCGGAAGCGGGGACCTGCGCCCCAACATGCTGCTGGTCATGGACCCGCGCGGCGAGGACATTACGCTGCCCGGCGAAAAAACCACCGAGCCCACGTTCGGCCTGCCGGCCATGTGGATCGAGGAATCCAACCGCGAGGAGGCGCTGTTCAGGGGCTACACGGTGGTCGATCCGGCGACCGTGATAACCACCCACCTTACCGAAGTCATCAAGGACAACATGGCCGAACTTTTGTCCTACGCCGAAACCCAGAAACTGCTGGACGAGTTGGACAAGGATAACCAGAAGCTGATCGCCGACCTGATTCCCAACCAGATATCGCTGGGCGGCGTACAGAGGGTATTGCAGAACCTTCTGTCGGAGCGGGTTTCCATACGCGACCTGCCGACCATCCTGGAAGGCGTATCGGAGGGCTGCGGTCAAAGCCGCAACGTGCTGGTGATAACCGAGCATGTCCGGGCCCGCCTGGCCCGCCAGATCAGCGACATGAACACTTCCGATCAGGGTTATATCCCGCTGATCACGCTGTCTCCGGAATGGGAGCAGTCATTTACCGAATCGCTGGTCGGAACCGGCGACGACCGCCAGCTCTCGCTGCCGCCAAGCCGCCTTCAGGAGTTCATATCGGCGCTCAGGACCGCCTTCGAGCGCCAGGCGATAATGGGAGAATCGCCGGTACTTCTCACCAGTCCGGTGATCCGTCCATATGTACGGTCCATCGTCGACCGTTTCCGTTCGATGACCATGGTCATGTCGCAAAACGAAGTGCATCCCAAGGCCCGCATAAAAACCGTCGGTCAGATTTAGCGAGATAAGTCTAGATGCGCCTAAAGACCTATAGCGCCCCTACCATGGCCGAGGCCATGGGCCTGGTCCGCCAGGAAATGGGAGAGAATAGCATCATCGTCTCGACCCAGCGCGGAGAGGACGGCCGCGGGGCGCGGGTAACGGCGGCGCTGGAGGAAGCCTATCCGGAAGAAGAAGGCCGGGGCGATCAGGAACCCGAGGTTATACCCGACTTTGCGGAAGTCGTCCGCCAGGCCCTTACCTATCACGGAACCCCGGCCCGTCTCTCAGACCGGCTGGTCAAATCGGCCCAGACCCTGGAAGCGGAGAACCCGACAATGGCTTTTGCCGGGGCCATGGACTCCATTTTCAACTTCTCGCCGCTCGACGAGCAAGGAGACGGCCGCCCGGTCATGCTGATCGGAACGCCCGGCGCCGGAAAGACCATAACCACCGCCAAGATGGCGGCCCGCGAAACCCTGAACGGCCGTTCGCTAGAGGTAATCACCACCGATACCCACCGGGCCGGCGGCGTCGAACAGTTGGAAGCCTTCACCCGCATCCTGAAACTCGACCTCAAGACCGCCGATTCCGTTGAAAGCCTGCGCCGGGCCGTCCAGCCACGCGGTGAAAAAGGAATGGTCATCATCGACACCCAGGGGACCAACCCTTTCAGCGACACCGAAATGGATCAACTGGGCGAATACATCAAGGCGGCCAATGGCGAACCTGTCCTGGTCATGGCGGCCGGCGGCGACGCCCTGGAAGCGGCCGATATCGCCGCCTCGTTCGCCACCCTGGGGGCCCGGCGCCTGCTGGTCACGCGGCTCGACATGGCGCGGCGCCTGGGCGGCATCCTGGCCGCCGCCGACGCCGCCCGCCTGGCCTTCTCGGAAGTAAGCATTACCCCCCATATCGCCGACGGACTAAGCCCCATCAACCCGGTGTCCCTGGCCCGGCTGATCATGCCCCACAGCGCGGATATCGAAACAACAACATACTTAACAGAGGCAGCATCATGACCACAGCACCCACCCTAGCCCCAAGCCCCGCGGCCCGCTCCAGGGGCCGCAACATGATCGCCGTGGCTTCCGGCAAGGGCGGCGTCGGCAAGACCTGGTTCGCCGTAACGCTGGCCCATTCGTTGGCCAAAAAGGGCGCCAGGACGCTGCTTTTCGACGGCGACCTGGGATTGGCCAACCTCGACATCCAGCTGGGGCTGATGCCCAAGCACGACCTGGGCAGCGTGATCGCCGGCCGGCTGACTCTGAACCAGGCGGTGATCCCCTACGACGAGGGCAAGTTCGACATCATCGCCGGCCGCTCGGGCTCGGGAAGCCTGGCCAACACCGCGGCTAGCCGCCTTCAGATACTCGGCGACGACCTGACCCTTCTGGCCGCCGCCTACGACAAGGTGATCCTGGACCTCGGGGCCGGCGTCGAGCGCACGGTGCGCCAACTGACCCACAACGTGGGCACCTGCGTGGTGGTCGCCACCGACGAGCCGACCTCGCTGACCGACGCTTACGCATTCATCAAGGTTACCCACATGGAAAGCCCCGGCATGGATATCCAGATCCTGATAAACATCGCCAATTCGACCCGCGAGGGCGAGCGCACATACAACACCCTGCTCAAGGCGAGCGAGGCCTTCCTGAAGATCTCGCCGCCTCTTCTCGGGATAGTACGGCGCGATAACAAGGTCCGCGAGGCCATCCGCAGCCAAACTTCGATATTGACCCGCTCTCCCAACAGCGAGGCGGCAAACGATGTGGAGGCCGTCGCCGGAAAGCTGTTGAAATAGAAAAACCAGTTCATGACCACAGTCGTCCCGCCACCGCCGCCCATACCACCGACTCCGACGCCGGCCTTGGCGCCGACGGTGATCGTCGTCAACCCTCCCCCGGCCCTTGGCCAGCTTTCACTGGGCTCGCTGATCGAGGCGACGGTGATCGGCCAGGAGACCAGGGGACTGTTCCAGGCCAATTCCCCCCTCGGCGCCCTCCTGATGCAGACCCAGGCGCCGCTACCCAACAACGCGGCCTTGATGCTGCAACTGGTTTCCCTGGTCCCCCAGGCCCAATTGCAGGTCATTTCGATCAACTCCAAACCGCCCCATTTAGGGCTCCGCGGACAAGCTTCCGCCCAACCGCCGCCGGGCGCCGGCGCCAAGGCGGCCCGCCAAGGCGGCGCTTCAACTTCCGCCCCGTCCCCACTGGCCGCCTTGAGGACCGGGGCGATCATCACCGCCACCCTGTTGAGGCCGCCGGCCGCTCTTTTAAGCCCCTTGACGGCGCAACCGGGAGCGGTTGGGGCGCCAAGCCCGAAAGTCACGCCCGCCGCCCAGGCAAAGGGCGCCGCAACCGCCCGGCCGGCCGCCAAGGGCGCGGCCCAGGCCCGGGCCGGGGCGCCAACCGCCCGTAGCGCCGGGGCAACCGCCTTAAGGCCCGCCAAATCAGGCGCCAAGGGGCGGCCGGCAACCTTGAGCCCCTTCCCCCCGGCCGCCGCCAGGACCACGCCCCAGGCGTCTTCCAAAGGGGCTGCCCGGGCCTTGATAAAGGGAAAGGGGGCGGCCTTTCCCGCCGGAACCCAAATGAGCGTCAAAATCACCTCCCTCAGGATCGCCGCCCATCCGGGCGGCGGCCCAGGCGGCACAGCCAAGGCGGCTTCCACCCCTTCGGGGAACCTTCCCCTGGTGACCCTGGGCCTGGGCAAGGCCATGACCGGCACCGTCACCGGCTCCACCTCTTCGGGACAACCCATAGTGCAGACCGGGGCCGGGGCCTTGACCCTTCTTACCAGGACCCCGGTTGCGGCCGGCTCCAGCGTCGCCTTCGAGATTATCTCCAAGCCCTTGCCCCCCTCCCCGCCCCCGGCCTCGCCGGCCGGCCAGTCCCTGCTTCAATCAAGGGTCTGGCCTAATCTCAACGAGGCCATGCAGGTCATTCAAGAGGCCAACCCCGGACTGGCCCAACAGATCGTCAATACCGCCATGGCCCAGCCCAACTCTCAGCTGGCCGCCAACATGCTGTTCTTTCTCAACGCCCTGGCCGGCGGCAACGTCTTCGGCTGGATGGGCGACGGGGCGATGCGGACCATTCAAAGGTTCAGGCCCGGCCTTGTTGAAAAACTGAAGGACGATTTCAAGCTGCTCGGGAAGATGGCCGATAAGACGTCGAGGGGCGAGTGGCGGGTATCGTTGATCCCCATATACGCCGGAGAGGGAATCGAGCAGATCAGGATGCTGACCCGGCGCCTGGGCGGCGATGAGGACTCCGACAACGAGGAAACCGAAGGCACCAGGTTCGTCATCGACGTCGATCTAAGCCGATTGGGACGCCTGCAACTGGACGGACTTGCCCACGCCGGGAGCAAAAGGCTGGACCTGATCGTACGCACCGATACGCCGCTGCCGGCCGAGATGCGGGACAATATCCGCGAGATTTTCATCGACGCCAAGGAACTCACCAACATCGGGGGCGGCCTCACCTTCCAGGCGGCGCCGGCCAATTTCGTTGAACTTCCCCCCGCCGAGGCCGGCGAC
>JAZFTA010000161.1:0-3647 GCA_036446415.1 Rhodospirillales bacterium
CCTGCAATTGACTTAACGGAAAACTTATTGTTTTCAATCCATTGTAACCAGTTCCTATAAGTGAGGATTAAGATGAC
The DNA here is from genome assembly GCA_036446415.1 of Rhodospirillales bacterium. GTDB lineage: Bacteria > Pseudomonadota > Alphaproteobacteria > Rhodospirillales > 2-02-FULL-58-16 > JAZFTA01. The sequence continues at coordinate 78 of JAZFTA010000161.1, forward strand.
TGAGATTACCGCCGCCCTGGTCAAGGAGCTGCGCGACAAAACCGGGGCCGGCATGATGAACTGCAAGAAGGCCTTGAATGAAACGGCCGGGGATCTGGAAGCGGCGGTCGACTGGCTGCGCAAAAGCGGGCTGGCGGCGGCCGCCAAGAAAGCCGGACGGGTGGCCTCGGAAGGCCTTGTCGGCGTCGCCATCGGCCCCGGCGCCGGGGCCCTGGTCGAAGTAAACGCGGAGACCGACTTCGTGGCCCGTAACGAGACCTTTCAGGATTTCGTGCGCCAGGTGGCCGAGCTTTCACTGGACACCGGAAGCGACTTGGAGGCCTTGAAGAAGGCGCCTTTCCCCGGTTCCGGCAATACCGTGGAAGAACAGATAACCCACCTGATTTCGACTATCGGCGAAAACATGAACCTGCGCCGGGCCGAGGTGCTTAAGGTGGAAAACGGCGTTGTCGGTTCCTACGTTCACAACTCGCTTGCCCCCGGCCTTGGCAGGATCGGGGTTCTGGTGGCCATTGACTCCATGGCCGAGACCGGCCGATTGGAGAACCTGGGCAAGCAATTGTCCATGCATGTGGCGGCCAGCGCCCCGTTGGCGGTGAGCCGCGACGATCTGGACCAATCGGTGGTCGAGCGCGAGAAAAACGTCCTCGCCGAACAGGCCAGGGTGACAGGCAAGCCGGAGGAAATCATCGAAAAGATGGTGGAGGGACGGCTCAGGAAGTTCTTCGAGGAAGTCTGCCTCAATGACCAGACATACGTTATCGACGGTGAAAGCAAGGTGGGCGAGGTCGTCGAGGCGGCGGCCAAGGATTTGGGCGCCCCGGTCAAGGTAGGGGGATTCGTCCGTTTCGCCCTGGGCGAAGGGATCGAAAAGAAGGAAGAGGACTTCGCTTCCCAGGTGGCGGCGGCGGCAGGCGTTTAGTTTCAACACCTTACGATCAAACCCGCTTGCCACTGTCAGACCGCCCCGGGCCTATGGTTACATTGAAGTCAAAGTGTGTAATATATCCGCCCAATAGCGGGGGGAGGACGGCAAAGTGAACGCGGCGCGGCCTTAATCTGGCCGTATCCAACAGCTGCCTGCAAGCATCAATCCCCGCCGCGACAAACGGCCCTAACAGGAAACGGAAATATAATGTCTGCCAAGCCAAAATACCGGCGAGTACTGTTGAAGCTGTCGGGAGAAGGCTTGATGGGGGATAGGGAGTTCGGGTTGGATCCCGCCTCTCTTGAGCGCATTTCGCGGGAAATCCAGGCCGTTCATGAAATGGGCGTGCAGGTCTGCCTGGTTATCGGCGCCGGAAACATCTTCCGCGGCGTTTCGGCGGAGGCGACCGGCATCGAACGCACCAACGCCGACTACATGGGAATGCTGGCCACGGTCATGAACTCCCTGGCCGTGCAGAGTTCGCTCGAAAACCGCGGCCTGCAGACCAGGGTTCTTTCGGCGATTCCGATGTCGGCGGTTTGCGAGCCGTATGTAAGGCGCCGGGCCATCCGCCACATGGAAAAGGGGAGGGTAGTCATTTTCGCGGCGGGAACTGGAAATCCCTTCTTCACCACCGACACGGCGGCGGCGCTCAGGGCCGTGGAAATGGAATGCGATGCAATCCTCAAGGGGACCCAGGTCGATGGCGTCTACAGCGACGATCCCAAAATGGTCAAAGACGCGGAACGCTTCGATAAACTGTCTTATCAGGAGGTTTTAACAAGGAATCTAAAGGTAATGGATACCTCGGCCATCGCCCTGGCCCGTGAAAATGAGGTTCCAATTCTGGTTTTTTCCATTCACAATCCAGGCGCTTTCGCCGACGTGGTTACCGGCGGCGGTGTTTACACCATAGTCAGTTAGGGGATATCCACTAGAGGGGACCGAAAGGGGGGAAGGATCACGGATATGGCGGACATGGAAGCCATCAAAAAGGATATCAAGCGGCGCATGGACGGAGCGGTTGACGTTTTGCAGAAGGAATTCGCCGGTTTGCGCACCGGACGCGCGGCGATCAGCCTGTTGGAACCGCTTACGGTCGACGCCTACGGTTCCGAGATGCCGATGAACCAGGTCGGCAACATCGGCGTCCCCGAACCAAGACTGCTGACCGTTCAGGTGTGGGACAAGAACCTGGTCAAGGCCGTGGAAAAGGCGATCATGGAATCGGGGTTGGGGCTGAACCCGTCTTCCGACGGCCAGCTTGTCCGCGTTCCCATCCCGCAGTTGACCGAGGACCGCCGCGTCGAGATAACCAAAATCGCCGGCAAATACTCGGAAGAGGTGCGCATAGCCGTGCGCAATGTCCGCCGGCACGCCATGGATGAACTTAAACATGAAGAGAAAAACGGCGATATTTCCGAGGATGAACACCGCGATTACGGCCAGGAAATCCAGAAGTTGACCGACGAATCGATCAAGAAAATTGACCAAGCCCTGGCCAAAAAAGAACAGGACATAATGCAGGTCTGAGCCAATGAAGACGGCATTAAAGCATAGCGACCTCACTCTGCCGGTTCATGTCGCCGTCATAATGGACGGCAACGGACGCTGGGCGCGGTCCCATAACGTGCCCCGCAACGCCGGCCATCAGCGTGGGGCGAAGTCGGCGAAAACAGCTGTCCAATACGCCATTGACATGGGCATCCCCTATCTAACTCTCTACGGCTTCTCATCCGAAAACTGGAAGCGTCCGGCAGGCGAAATTAGCGATCTGATGGGGCTATTGCGTTTTTATCTAAGGAACGAGGTGAAATCCCTTTTGAAAAACGGGGTCCGCCTGCGGGTGATCGGGGAACTCGACCGCCTCGATCCTGATATCGTCAACCTTATCGCTGATGTGGAGGAACAGACCGCATCCAACACGGCATTGAACCTGACGATCGCCTTGAGTTACGGCGGCCGTACCGAAATCACCATAGCCGCGCGGCGTCTTTGCGAGGAGGTAAAAGCCGGAAAGCTGAAGGTGGAGGACATAGATGAAGACATGTTTTCCAGGTATCTGTTCACCAAGGAAATCCCGGACCCTGATCTTCTTATACGGACCAGCGGAGAAAAACGGATCAGCAATTTTCTGATCTGGCAACTGGCCTATGCCGAATTCGTTTTCGTGGATACTCTGTGGCCCGATTTTTCCAGCCAGGACTTTCAATCGGCTATCGACGAGTTCCAACGCCGGGAAAGACGCTACGGCGCTAGCGGTGTCTGAAAAAAGCACAAGCTCCCTGGCCAAGCGGTTTTTGTCGGCTGCTGTTCTGGCCCCGCCGGTCCTGGCGGCGGTTTATTCAGGGCCGCCGTTTTTCGATATCCTGGTTGGCCTCTGCGCCTTGATCCTGGCATGGGAGTGGAGCCGCATGTACGGCCCTGGGCGAAACTTAACTGAAACATCGATCACCATGAACCGGGGGCTGTGGCTGATCGCCGGGGCGGCGTACATCCTTCCCGCCTGCGCCGCCTTGCTGTGGCTTAGATCCTATGAGTTAATCGGCCGGGAGATTGTTTTATTCCTTTTCATTGTCGTCTGGGTCTCGGATACCGGCGCCTACGCCTTCGGCAGCCTGATCGGAGGGCCCAGGCTGGCC
>JAZFTA010000162.1:0-2397 GCA_036446415.1 Rhodospirillales bacterium
GGCTTCGGCCCTGGAGAAGGGTGAGACCGCCACGGTCAGGGAAGTGGTTGACGGCGACACCGTGGTCCTGGCCGACGGCAGGCAGGTCCGCCTGACCGGCATTCAGGCCCCCAAGCTGCCGCTGGGGCGGGCCGGTTTTTCCAAGTGGCCGCTGGCCGGCGAAGCCAAGGCGGCGCTTGGCGGGCTGGTCCTGGGAAAAGAGGTCGAGCTGCGCTACGGCGGCCGGCGCATGGACCGACACGGCAGGGTGCTGGCCCATTTGTTTACGCTTGGCGGCGGCGTCTGGGTCCAGGGCTCGATGTTGGGCCTCGGCTTGGCCCGGGTCTACACCTTCGCCGACAACCGCCGGATGGCGGCCGAGATGTACGCCCTGGAGCGGGGAGCCAGGGAGGATAAGCTCGGAATATGGGGCCGTTCCTTTTACGGGGTGCGGGTCCCCGAGGAGATGGCCCGCGACATCGACACCTTCCAGGTGGTCGAGGGTACGGTCCTTGACGCGGCCCTGGTCCGAGGAAGGATTTACCTGAATTTCGGCGCCGACTGGCGTACCGACTTCACCGTCACCATATCGCCCAGGGCCGGAAAGTTGTTCAGGAAATCGGGGTCCGATCCGCTTTCGCTCAAAGGACGTCGGATCCGCGTCAGGGGCTGGATCAAGAGCTACAACGGCCCGATGATAGAGGCCAGCCACCCCGAACAGATCGAAATTCTGTCGCCGTAACCGGGGACTGGTATAATAATGCCATGAGGTTTCATTTCTTCTATGCCCTGGCCCTTTGCGCCCCGCTGCTGGCGGCCGGCGGATGCACGGTCAATCCGGCCACCGGCGAACAGAATTTCACCGCATTCATGTCCCGGGCCGACGAAATCGAGGCCGGCAAAAAGGAACACCCCAAGATCCTGAAACAGTTCGGCGGCGTCTATCCGGACAAGGAGCTGGGAGACTATGTGCGCCGCATAGGACTTTCCCTGGCCAGGGTCTCGGAGGTTACGGACCTGCCCTACACCTTCACCGTGCTCAACGACGACAAGGTCAACGCCATGGCCATGCCCGGCGGTTATGTCTACATCACCCGCGGGCTGCTGGCCCTGGCCGGCGACGAGGCCGAGATGGCCGGGGTGCTGGCCCACGAAATCGGCCACATCACGGCCCGCCATACCGCCCAGCGATACAGCCAGGCCATGGCCGCCAACCTGGGCCTGACCATTATCGGCATTCTCGGCGTCCTGCCGCCCGGGGCCGGCAATCTTGTCTCCTACGGCGCCCAGGCGGTGATACAGGGCTATTCCCGCGAACAGGAGCTGGAATCGGACATGCTGGCCGTGCGCTATCTGGCCCGCGCCGGCTACGACACCGCCGCCATGTCCGGTTTCTTCAGGAAGATGGAAGGCCACGAAAAACTGAGGAAGGCCATGGCCCAGAACCCAGGCGCCAAGGACCCCTACAACATAATGTCTTCGCACCCGCGCACCGTCCAGCGCATAGAACAGGCGGTCAAGCTGGCCGGCGCGACGCCCGCCAAGAACCCTAAACTGGGGCGCGATGAGTTCCTGGCCTCCATAGACGGCATGGTGTTCGGCGACGACCTGAGCCAGGGGGTGAGCCGGGGCCGGGTGTTCGCCCACCCCGGACTCGGCGTCCTGTTCAAGGTCCCGCCCGGTTTCGTCATGTTCAACTCGGCCAAACAACTAATCGCCCGGGGGCCCGGCGGGGCGGCCATCGTCTTCGACATGGCCGATTCCAAGAAGGCCCCCAGGATCGGCGACCTCAGGCGCTACCTGATCTCCGATTGGGGCGGCCGCCACGACATGAGAAACGTCGAGCGCATACAGATCAACTCCATGGAGGCGGCCACCGGCTCGACCCGGCGGCGGTCAGCCAACGGTTCGATCGAGGACCTGCGTCTGGTCGCCATCCGCGAGACCAGGGACAAGATCTACCGCTTCGTCTTCCTGAGCCCTACTTCCTTGACCGCTCGGATGGAAAGGGAGTTCCAGCGCACCACATACAGTTTCAGGAAGATGTCCAAATCTGAAGCGGCGGCGGTCCGGCCGCTCAGGATCAGAATCCTGATGGTCAAGCCCGGCGACACCATAGAGGGCCTTTCGGCGAACATGCCCATCGAGAAGTTCGCCAAACCCTGGTTCGAACTGCTCAACGGCCTTAATCCCGGTCAGCCGCTGGCCCCGGGGCGCAAGGTCAAGGTAATCGCCGAATAGTGGGGTTACCCGGCCAGCAGTTCCTCCATGAACTCCAGGGCCTGGCGGTAGATGCCGGGAGACGTGCTTTCGCGGGGGCCGGCGACGTTGAGGCTTTCGATTCCCTTTTCGGCGATCCAGGCCCGCGCGTCCTCGATGCCGTCCCATGTCTCTCCCCGATTGAAGTCGACGATCAGG
>JAZFTA010000163.1:0-2619 GCA_036446415.1 Rhodospirillales bacterium
CCTTGACGAATCCCTTGGGGTTCATTAATAAACCGGCCTTCCCCGGCTGATCGTCAAGGGGGCCGGGAAAATCACGGGAAAGCAAGGAATTTCAATATGGCCAGGCGCTGCGATCTCTCCGGCAAGGGCGTTATGGCCGGAAACAACGTCTCCCACGCCCACAACAAGACGCGCCGGCGTTTCCTGCCCAACCTGCAGCCGGTATCGCTGGTTAGCGACGCCCTGGGCTCCAAGGTCCGCCTCAGGGTGTGCATGCACACGCTGCGCACCATCGACAAGAAGGGCGGGCTCGATTCCTACCTGCTGAACACCCGCAACGCCAAGCTGACCGACAAGGCGGTCCGCCTCAAACGAAGGGTCAAAAAGGCGATTGAAGCCAAGGCCGCCTAGTTTCCGCTTGGGGGCCGCCTAAAAAAAATAGTCCCAGGTTTCCCAGGAAGGCCCGCCGGCATTAAATGAGCGGGCCTTTTTTTATTTTCCCCTCACTCGATCAACTCGAACATCATCACCAGGGTCCGCTGAAGGGGATTGTAGTTGTCGTCCGATACCATGTAGATCAGAGTCCCGCCGCCCCTCCCTAACCTCGCCGCCACCCCTTCCAGGTTGTCCACCGTCAGGGGATATTTCAATTCACCCAGCAACCGCCCTTGCAGCGTGGCGCCGGGGTGGATGGCCCCGGGGGCGATTATTTTCAGGCGCGCCGTTGGTCCCTCGATGAGGGTGTAGCGCCTCTCGATGACCACCACGGCGCCGCCGGGCAGGGTCGCCGCGCCGGCCGGGTTGAAGCCCTTGTCGGCCTTATAAGCGAGGGCCGACCAGCCGCCGGGACCGCCTATCCAGCCGATGAATCCGCCTTCTGCTTCCATTTCCTCGGTTATCGCCAGCAGGGAGCCGCCGGCCAGCCTGGTCAAGGCCTCGATGCCGCCGTTATTGGGCGCTTTGTCGAGTCCCGCCGGCCCCGCCAACTCATGGGGCGGGCCGTTTGGCGGATATCCGATCAGGCGGTGATTGCGTTCGAAGGCCACTATGAGCTCCCCGCCGGGTCCGCCGGCCATGGCCTCGGCGTCGCTGTTCCTCTTGGTGCTCAAATGTTTCCCGCCGGGGCCGGCAAGGGCGGTTATGTCTCCCTGGTCCAGCCCTAAGAGGTTTCCGTCCGGCCCGTAAACCAGCCGCGCCCTGAAAAGGTAGCCCCTGTCGGAGACCGCGCTCATGGACCCCCCGTCGGACGATACATGGAGCCCCGAAAGCCCGCCGAAGCGTTCATCGGGCGAGGTCAGGACCAACCCGCCCCGCCACCGCAAGGCCCCGGCAATGTTGATGGATTGGTCCGCCTCGTTAAGGGCTATCGCCCCGGCCCGGGTCTCTATCGATTCGGCGTTTGCCGCCGGGCCCATAACAAGGAGCGCCATCCAGGGAATAAGCAGGGACAGGCGCATGGCGCGATTTTCCTTTTGAATTCAAGGACCGTGGGTTTTTAACATTCTCTCGTATCCCCGGCAATCAGGGCATGGCCGCGGCCAAGCCGGCGCGCATCGGCCCGAGGGGGAAAGCCTGGGGCGTTCCTTGGGGATTACCTGGACTGACCGGCTTATGCGGCCCGGCTACATCTTCATGCCGGCCAGTTTTTCCGGGACCTTTTCCCAGTATTCGCCGGCCGCGATCAGGCACGAAAGCCCGTTGGGCATGGTGGAGATGATCGTCCAGGTGCCTTTTTCGGAGACCAGGACCTCGACCATCGAGCCGTTGGCGGCCAGCCCCATGGAGGTCGGCTGTTCGAAGTACCTGCCGCTAAGGGCGCTAAGCACCTTGTCGCGCGCGTCGCAGGTCGGGTTGGGCTGGGCCACTGCTTGCTGGGCCTGGGCCGGGGGGGCGAACAACCCGGCCATCAGGGAGATAAAAAACACCACAAAAACTGTTCTCATCTTTGGGCTCCTTTCAACAAAAAACGCTTCTGCTTCACATTGGAAAGGACATGGGCCATTTGGCCCTTTCGGCCCCCCTTTCTGGGCGGCCCGGCTTTAAAAATCCTAACAAAACAAGGACTTCTCAAAGCCTTAACGCTAACATTATAACCTTTTTTCCTTACAGGTCAGTGACGGCCGTCACTATTTCAAAAAAAATCACGTGATTGTGAAAACCACCTGAAAGCCGCCCGGACGGCGGGGTTCGACGTTTTTTTTCAGATTCGACGGCACCCTCAATTTCTGGTTAACTGCTATCGGTTATGATATCGGGCGAAAACCAGATGAAAGAGCAAACCCAAACCGCCGCCCCTTCCGGCCGGCCCGATCTCGCCGATCACTTCAACGAGTGTTGCGGTCAGGACCGTCATCTGACCATGCCCGACGACGGGCGCTATGTCATATCCGACGATTTCTGGACCGGCCGCCTCAAAGACGCGGCCGCCGCCTCGTTCGCCTCGATCTACGCCAGCGACATCCTGGTGGCCCAGGCCGCCGTCATCCCGCTCGGCATTTTCGCCAACAAGCTGATGTCGTTTGAGAAACGGAAATACGAGGAACTGTTCGACCTTATCGAACGCCAGGCCTTGAGTTCCGAGGTCCGCCATTCGGCCCGGACGATGCTGGAATCGGGGTTCAGGGAATCGAGAATACGCGA
>JAZFTA010000164.1:0-7555 GCA_036446415.1 Rhodospirillales bacterium
GCGTTGGCTGGGGCGGGAGGATTCGAACCTCCGAATACCGGTACCAAAAACCGGCGCCTTGGACCACTTGGCTACGCCCCACCGGATAAGGAAACCGAAAATTACGCCTAAACGCCTGTCATGCGCAACCGGCCTTGTCCATGGTTTCATCCCCGCCAAGCAGGGGCGCCGCCTCGACCCACCATTGGGGCCGCCTGGCGGCCAGTCCGGCGGCCGCCGACCGGGCCTGGCCCAAGTCCTCGAAGAGGGCGAAGCAGGTGGCCCCGCTGCCCGACATCCGGGCCAGCAAGACGCCGGGAAGGGATTGCAGTTCCCTCAATGCTTCACCGACGGCGGGGGCCAGCTTTATGGCCGCCCCGGTGAGGTCGTTGCGGCGTTCTTTCAACATTGCCGCCAGGGACGCCGCGTCGCCGCACGGCTCCATGGGTGTGAATTGGGGCGTGAATTGGGGCGGCGAGCGGTCCGAGAATGGCCCCGCAAAGGCCTGGAACACTTCACTGGTGGCCAGCGATACCTCAGGGTAGGCCAGCACCAGGCCACAATCGGGCAGGGGATCGGTTGGGGTTATGTCCTCGCCGACGCCGCCGATGACGGCGCTCATTCCGCCCAGGCACACCGGAACGTCGGCCCCCAGCTCCAGCCCCAGTTCCATGAGTTGGGCATTGTCCATGCCGGCCTCCCACAGTCTGCTCAACAGGCCAAGGGCCGCCGCCGCGTCCGCCGAACCGCCGCCCAGGCCGCCTCCCACCGGCAGCCGCTTGGTCAGGGTTATGGCGGCCCCGGAGCCGATGGCCGCCGCCTCGGCCAGGCGCCGCGCCGCCTTTATCACCAGATTGCCGCCGCCAGTTGGGACATCGCCGGCTAACGGTCCGCTTATCTCCAGCGAAATTTCATTGGCCGGCTTGACGGTTACGGTATCGCCGAGGCCGGCGAAGGCAATCAGGCTGTCCAGGGTGTGATAGCCGTCGGCCCGCCGGCCGGTTACGTGGAGGTAAAGATTGATCTTGGCCGGGGCGAAGGCGGAAATAACCTGATCGTTGTCAGCCATCGGTCCCGGGCTTGGCCTGCGCTTTTAATCCGCTTTTAATCTTGGTCTCTATTTCGGCCTTGATATCGGGTCCGGGGTCGAAACTCAGCGCCCGGTTCCATTGAAAGCGGGCCTCGTAGCGCCGCCCCACCCGCCAATAGGCGTCGCCCAGATGGTCGTTGATAACCGGATCCTCCGGCCTCAGCAAGGTGGCCCGCTCCATCTGGGGGACCGATTCCTCGAACTCGCCCAGCCGGTAAAGCACCCAGCCCAGGGAATCCACTATGTATCCGTCGTTGGGGCGCAGTTCCACGGCCTTTTCGATCATTTTTTTCGCCCTGTCCAGGTTCTTGCCCTGATCGACCCACGAATACCCCAGGTAGTTCAGCACATAGGGCTGGTCGGGCTGGAACTCCAGGGCCTTCAGGAAGTCGGCCTCGGCGCGGTCCCACTGCTTGGATTGTTCCAGCGCGATGCCCCTTGAATAAAGCAGGCTCCAATGCCTTGTCGTCAGCTCGGGAATTCGGGCTATGGCCTTGTCATAGGTCTCCACCGCTTCGGCGAAGCGTTCGTGGCCGCGCAGGATATCGCCGAGATTGATCAGGGGGTCGGGCTTGGCGGGATTGGCCTCGGCCATGACTTTCAACAAGGCCACCGCCTCTTCGGTCTTTTCCAGTTTGTTGAGGTTGAAAGCGGTGTTGAGTCTGGCGGCCCACGAAAAAGGCGAGGCCACGTCTATGGCGGTGTAAATCCCGTTGGCGCTCTCGAGACGGGTTTCGGCCTCCAGTATTTCTCCGACCATGACCTGCATTACCGGAAAATCGGGTTTGAGGAAAAGCGCCATCCGTCCGAACACCAGCGCCGTTTCCCTGGCGTTCTGCTGGCTCAGGGAACTGGACATGCCGAACAGGCCCTCGGCGGCGCCGTCGATTGGGGTCGCCACCTCCAGTCCGGGGATGTCGCCGGCTTCCAGGCGGGCCATTGATGGATTGAGAAGGGAGGTTCCCGGATGGGCCTCCAGATACTTCTGGTAAATCTCCTTCGCTTTGTCCTTGAGGCCCGAGCGTTCGTAATGGGCGCCCAGAAGTTCGACCAGCCTGAATGACATGCCGCCCTGGTTCTCGATGGCCTCAAGATAGTGTTTTTCCGCTTCCTTCGGCCGGCCCGCCGCATCGTTTAGCAATGCCGCGTGAAGGCTGTACAGGGCTTTCGATCCGTCCTTCTCGGAAAGCGGGGACAGGGCCTCCAAAGCCGGACCCGCTCCTTGGCCCAGGCCGATCCTGGTCCAGGCCCTGAACAGGGGGATCATGTATGTGTTGATGCCGTTCTCCGGCATTCCATCCAGCCGCTCGTCGGCCTCGGCGTAGCGCTCCGAGCGGATGTCGTGAACCACCAGAACCAAATTGGCGATTACGTCGTCGGGGTTGATGGCGGTAATCTTGCGGGCCAGCGGCGCGGCCTCTTCGATGCGTCCCTCGACGACCATCAGCACGAAGGTCCGGCGCAAAAGGCCGGGGATGGAGGGCGACACTTTCAGCGCCGCGTCGTAGAAATTGGTGGCCGCCGCCATGTCGCGCGTGGTCTGGGCATGACGGCCGGCAAGGTAGTTGCCGGCCATGGTGGCGCCGATGGCGGCCGGCTTTTCGACCGCCAACTGAGTATCGACGGACGTGCAGGCGCCAAGCGCCGCCGCCATCACGGCGGCCCCGCCGCCCAGCCGAAGGCCAAGTTTGTATGGGGCGAATAGTTTTGTCAGCATGGCGTGGTTATTCATTATATACATGCAACTCTTAATTTTTCGATTCTACCCGCAAAGCCGATGCAATCATACATGTTCGGGCATGTTCGGGCATGTTCGGGCATGTTCGGGCCTACATGTTCGGGTAATTGGGGCCGCCGCCGCCCTCCGGCGCCACCCAGTCGATGTTCTGGGTCACATCCTTGATGTCGCAGGTCTTGCAGTGGACGCAGTTGGCTGAGTTGATCCGCAGCCTTGGCCCTTCATCGGCGTCGATGAATTCATAAACCGCGGCCGGGCAGAAGCGTTGTTCCGGGCCGTCATAGAGGGCCAGGTTGACGGAGAGAGGAACGTCCTCATCCCTGAGGGTCAAATGGCATGGCTGGTTTTCTTGGTGGGCGGTGTTGGAGAGGTAGACCGATGACAGCATGTCGAATGTTATTTCGCCGTCCGGCTTGGGGTATTCGATCCGGGCCGCCCCGGCGGCCTTTTTAAGTGCCTTGTGGTCGGCTTCCCGGTGACCAATGGTCCACGGCGCCCGGCCCATGAACAAGAAGGTGTCGATCGCCGAATATACGAGGCCGCCCCAGAACCCCCACTTAAATGACGGACGGATGTTGCGCACCCTGTACAGTTCCTTCCAGACCCATGAATTTTTAAGCGATTGAGGATACGAGCCAAGGTCCTTGTCCCCGCCGCCAAGTGAATCGAACACCGCTTGGGCGGCCAGCATTCCCGATTTCATGGCCGTGTGGGCGCCCTTGATCTTGGCCACGTTCATGAAGCCGGCTCCTGCTCCGATCAGGGCGCCGCCGGGAAAGGTCAGCCGGGGGATGGACTGGAAACCGCCTTCGTTCAGCGCCCTGGCCCCGTAGGCGATACGGCGCCCGCCTTCGAAAAGAGGACGGATTTCAGGGTGGGTCTTGAAACGCTGCATCTCCTCGAACGGGTCAAGGTAGGGATTGGAGTAATCAAGGCCGACGATGAAGCCGACGGCGACCTGACGGTCCTCCAGATGATAGATGAACGAGCCGCCATAGGTGTCCCCGCTAAGCGGCCAGCCGGTGGTATGGATGACCCGTCCCGGATGGTGATTGGCGGCTTCCACCTCCCACAACTCCTTGATCCCGATCCCGAAGATTTGGGGATCGCAGTCCTGGTCAAGCCGGAAACGCTTGAACAAATTCTTGGTCAGCGAGCCCCGGCAGCCCTCGGCGAACAGGGTGTGTTTGGCCAGCAGCTCCACTCCCGGCTCGAAATTCGGCCCCGGCTCACCATTACTGTCCAGGCCCATGTCGCCGGTGGCTATGCCGCGTACCTGGCCGCCGTCGCCGTAGAGAACCTCGGTGGCCGCGAAGCCGGGGAATATTTCGACGCCAAGCTCCTCGGCCCTCTCGGCGAGCCAGCGGCAGAGGTTGGAGAGGCTTATTATATAGTTGCCGCGGTTCTTCATTTGCGGCGGGACCGGCAGGGCGAAGGCGCGGTTTTTGGTGAGATACAGCAACTTTTCCTCGCTGACCCCGGTATTGAGGGGGGCGCCAATTTCGCGCCAGTCGGGGATCAACTCGTTCAGCGCCTTAGGATCCAGGACGGCGCCCGACATTATATGGGCGCCGATTTCCGAGCCTTTCTCGACCACGCAAACGCTGATATCACGGCCCTTTTCGCCGGCCAGTTGACGTAGCCTGATCGCCGCCGCCAGCCCGGCCGGGCCGCCGCCGACGATGACCACGTCGAAATCCATGGATTCCCGCTGTCCCATACGGGAAATCTAAGCCACAATAATCGAAATGTAACCAATAGATGCTTCAAAATGATTGGAGTGTTATGGTCGGCCATGGACCGCTCATTATCGACCCGCCAGATACTTAAGTTCCACATCGAGGCCGGGGCCGACGAGTGCATTGCCGATCAGCCCCTGGACCGTTTCAGGGACGCCCCGGCAATTGACAGGGCGGCCCCCGCCCCGGCCGGCCCCGATGCTTCCCTGCAAGGGGCCTGGGCCATGGCGGCCAAGGCAGGGTCCCTTGATGAATTGCGCCTGGCCCTGGAATCATTTGACGGGTGCTCCCTGAAAAAGACCGCCACCAATCTGGTTTTCGGGGACGGCGGCCCCAAATCCAGGATCGTCCTCATCGGCGAGGCCCCGGGGGCCGAGGAGGACCGCCAGGGCATTCCCTTCGTCGGTCCCAGCGGCAAACTGTTGGACAGGATGCTTCGATCCATCGGCCTGGACAGGAAAAGCGTGTTCATTTCCAACACCGTCTATTGGCGTCCGCCCGGAAACCGCAACCCGACGACCGCCGAGATGGCGGTGTGCCTGCCCTTTGTCGAGCGCATGATCGAGTTGATAGACCCGGACGTGCTGGTCGCCATGGGCGGGCCGGCGGCCAAGGCGCTGCTCGCCCAAAGCGAAGGGGTAAGCAAACTGCGCGGCAAGTGGTTCACCTTTTCGACGCCCCGCCTGGCCAGCCCGATAGCGGCTACGGCGATCTTCCACCCGGCCTACCTGTTGCGCTCGCCGCTGCAAAAGCGGGCCGCCTGGAAGGACATGGTGGCAATAAAAGGAAAGCTGGATTCTTTTTAAATGTACCGGTAAATAGAAACCGTCACCGTCCACCCACACTATATTGATTTAATCTTGATTAAATCCACAAAATGTACGAGATTTCCTTTGTCCGTGATTGCCTGGATTACCGGGATGTTTTATAGAGGCGGCGGTATGCTTATCAGAGGCGGTTTTTTTATTCATTTGGTTCTTTTCGGCATCCTTGTGGGGGCCGTCCTTTTCCCTGCCCACTCCCGGGCGGAAGGCGGCGATCCTTGGGCGATCAGAACGGCGTCGCTTGAACCTTCCCGGCCCGGTTCGGACGGCCAAGCCGCCCTTCCCGGAGTTCTTATCAGTCAGGACGCGGACACTTACCGGCAAATATTCGATTATCAGGAAGACGGCGAATGGAACAAGGCCGACGCCCTGATCGCCAGGCTTAACGACCGCCTGTTAATGGGCCATGTCCTTGCCCAACGGTATCTGCATCCCACCAAGTACCGTTCCAAGTACAAGGAACTGAAGGCGTGGATGGACAAGTACGCCGATCATCCGGACGCCCGGCGGATTTACAAACTGGCTTTGCGCCGGCAGCCTAAAAACTGGCGCTCGCCCAAGCGGCCCATCGTCGCATCCAGGCCCGGCCTATCCGAGGCGGCGGGGCGCCCCGATGGCAACCGGGTGAAATCGAAAAAGCTGCCGCGCCCCCAGCGCCAAAGGGTGCGCCAGTTGAAAAGGACGATTCGCGGATATTTGAGAAAAGGCTATACCCTGGCGGTCAAGAAGCTGCTTAGGACCAAGGAAGTGCAACGGCTGTTCTCGGTTGGTGAATTCGATGAGGCCAAGGCCCGCCTGGGCGCCGGTTATTTCGCCGCCGGGCGCGACGAATGGGCCCTTCATTGGGCCGGCGAGGCGGCCAAGCGTTCCGGAAAGACCGTTACCCGGGCCCACTGGACGGCCGGGCTGGCGGCTTGGCGGCTGGGCCGCTTTATACTGGCGGCCAAGCATTTCGAGGCGGTGGCGGCCAATGACACATCGCCGTGGATGGTTTCGGCGGCCGCCTTCTGGGCGGCCCGATCCCATCTGGTCGATCGCCGGCCGGAAAAGGTTAATCCCCTGCTGGCCGTGGCGGCGGCCCATCCGCGCACTTTTTACGGCCTGCTGGCCCGCCGGATGCTGGGCCTCGCCAACGATTTTAACTGGCGGCTTCCCCGATTCGACGAAGCGGCGGGCCAGGCGTTGATGTCCGATCCCTTAGGCCGGCGCGCCATAGCCCTTATCGAGGCCGGCGAAAGGCGGCGGGCCGAGCGCGAATTGAAATCGCTTGCCGCCACAGCCGAATACGATCTGGCCCTGGGCGTCCTGGCCCTGGCCAGCCGCGCCGCCATGCCGTCGCTGGCCATGCGCCTGGACGAGATGCTGTTCCCCGGCGGCGGCGGTTATGACGGGGCCGCCTATCCGCTGCCTGACTGGCAGCCAAAGGGCGGCTTTCGGGTGGACAGGGCCTTGATCTACGCCCTGATACGCCAGGAATCCAGGTTCAACACCAAGGCCAAGAGCCGGGCCGGGGCGCGGGGCCTGATGCAGTTGATGCCGCGCACCGCCGGCTTCGTGGCCCGCGACAGGGGATATCGCTGGGGCGACAAGCGGCGCACCCTGCACCAGCCGGAAGTCAACCTGGCCCTGGGCCAGAAATACATAGAAATCCTGCTTTCCGACAGCAAGATAAATGGCGATCTGTTCCTTTTGGCGGCGGCCTGGAACGGCGGCCCCGGCAACCTGAACAAGTGGCGGCGCACCACCGATTACATGAACGATCCCCTGTTCTTCATCGAGAGCATACCGTCCAGAGAAACCCGCATCTTCATCGAAAGGGTGTTCACCAACCTGTGGATATACCGCCATCGCCTGGACCAGCCGGCGCCCAGTTTGGACACGCTTGCCGCCGGTGAGTGGCCGGTTTATACAGCCATTGACGGAAAAACCATGCAGGTGGCGGAAAGTGTCGAAGATCGAAGGCGAAAGAGAATTTCTCCCCGTTAACATCGCGGTCCTGACCGTATCGGACAGCCGCACCCTGGGGACCGACAAGTCGGGCCAGGTGCTGGCCGAGCGCATCGAGGGGGCCGGCCACAAGGTGGCGGCCCGCGACATCGTCAAGGACGAGGTCCCAGACATAGTCGCCAAGCTTAAGGGATGGATAGACGATCCCTCGGTTGACGACGTGATCGCCACCGGCGGC
>JAZFTA010000165.1:0-2901 GCA_036446415.1 Rhodospirillales bacterium
TGCTCGCTATCCAGGCCGAGCCAGCGGGCCGAGGCGCCGGTGCAGACGATCAGGGTGTCGCCCGTATACTCATCGCCCGAATCGCCCTTCAAGGCGAAAGGCCGGCGGCTCAGGTCGGCGGCGACGATGATGTCTTCGAACAGGGAGGCGCCCACGTTCTCGGCCTGTTTTCGCATCTGTTCCATCAGCGCCGGACCCTGCACCGGTTTGGCGAAGCCGGGGAAGTTCTCGACGTCGGTGGTGATGGTCAACTGTCCGCCCGGCTGCAGGCCCTTGACCAGGATCGGCTTGAGGTTGGCGCGGGCGGCGTAGATGGCGGCGGTGTAGCCGGCCGGACCCGATCCGATGATCATGACCTTGGAATGATGACTGGTCGGCATGGGCGGCGGTTCCTTGGCGGATAGGCTAAAAATGCGAGGTAACTAAAATAAGAACGCCGGGCCCGCGAAGCAAGCCGGTGTTTGTGTCGCCTGCAACCGGCAAAGGCCGCCATGACATCTTGAAATATTATTTCGTAGCGTAATATAATTTCGCGGCAGACTATAAGTGGATTTGGCAGGGGATTGGGCAGGGATATATGCAGCGGTTCAAGCTGGACAACATAGACCGGCGGATACTCCGCGATCTTCAGGAAAACGGCCGTATTACCAACGTCGAGCTGGCCCGCCGCGCCGGCATATCGCCGCCGCCGTGCCTGCGCCGGGTACGGGCCCTGGAGGCCGCCGGCTACATCCGGGGCTACCGGGCCGAGGTCGATCCCACCCTTCTCGATTACAAGGAGGCCTTCTTCGCCCTGGTCGGCCTGGACAGCCAGTCCCAGGAGGTCCTTAAAGGTTTCGAGGAAGCGATGTCGGCATGGCGGGAGGTCCGCGAATGCCACATGATCCGGGGCGGCGGCGATTTCCTGCTGAAGCTGGTGGCCAAGGACAAGGAACACCGCGACGATCTGACCATGCGCCTTACCTCGGTCTCCCACGTCGCCAAGGTGACGACGCTGGAAACCATCCGCACATCGAAATGCGTTTCCGGGGCGCCTATCGACGCCGGTTAGGGGATTTGGTCAATAAACCCGCCCAAGGCCGCCTCAGCGGTAGGACACCTTTACGATTTCGTACGACTTGGAGCCGCCGGGGGTCGTCACCTCCACCGAATCGCCGATCGTTTTGCCGATCAGGGCGCGGGCCAGCGGCGAGGTAACCGAAAGCCTGCCGTCGGCTATGTCGGCCTCGTGGGTGCCGACGATCCGGTAGGTGTTTTTCTCGTCGGTATCCTCGTCGGCTAGACGGACCTTGGCCCCGAAGCGGATTACCTTGCCCGAAAGCTTTGTGGTGTCGATAACCTCGGCCCGGCTTACGATGTCTTCCAGTTCGGCCAGCCGTCCCTCGGCGAAGCTCTGGCGTTCGCGGGCCGCGTGGTATTCGGCGTTTTCCGAAAGGTCGCCGTGCTCGCGGGCCGCGGCTATGGCTTTGATGATGGCCGGGCGTTCCACGGTCTTGAGGCGTTTCAGTTCCTCTTCCAGGTTGTCCAGCCCCTCCTGGGTCATCGGTATTTTTTCCATTTCGCGGACACTTCCATCCCTAAGCAAATAAAAAACTTCGGCGCGCCCCGCTCAGGCGCGGTTCAAAAACGGCGGAATCATCGGTTAAATGCCGTATAAGAGCCCCAAACTTCTCTTAGAACGATCCCCTAAAGTAAGACTGTAGCGGCGCGACTTCAAGTCCGCCTTTTTTCAAGGCCTCGATGGCCCCCACCGCGGCGCCGGCGCCGGTGATGGTGGTGTAGTGGGGCACGTTGTTGATCAGGGCCGAACGGCGGATGGAAAAGCTGTCGGCTATGGCCTGGGCGCCCTCGGTGGTGTTGATGATGAAATGCACGGCGCCGTCGTTGATGGCGCCCTCGCAGTGGGGCCGGCCTTCCGCCACCTTGTTGACGCGCCGCACCCTAAGCCCGGATTCCTCGAGGAACTTGGCGGTGCCGGCGGTGGCGGTCAGCTCGAAACCCATTTGGCTGAGGCGCCGGGCCAGCCCGGAGGCCGCTTTCTTGTCGCGGTCCTTGACCGAGATGAAGGCGCATCCTTGGCCCGGAACCCGCATCCCGGCGCCCAGTTGCGACTTGGCGAAGGCCCGCTCGAAATCCGAATCGATGCCCATGACCTCGCCGGTGGATTTCATCTCGGGGCCCAGGATTATATCGACGCCGGGGAACCGGGAGAACGGGAACACCGCCTCCTTTACCGCCACATGCCTGGTTTTGGGCTTGGGGGAAAGGCCGAAGCCGCTTAACGGCTCGCCGACCATGACCCGGGCCGCTATCTTGGCTATCGCCACGCCGGTGGCCTTGGCCACGAAGGGCACGGTGCGGCTGGCCCTGGGGTTGACCTCCAGTATGTATATGTGGTCGCCCTTGACGGCGAACTGCACGTTCATCAGGCCGATAACGTTTAGCCCTAAGGCCAGCGCCTTGGTCTGTTTCCCTATCTCTTCCAACACATCTTCGGCCAGCGAATAAGGGGGCAGCGAACACGCCGAATCGCCGGAATGGATACCGGCTTCCTCGATGTGCTGCATTATGCCGGCCACATAGACATCCTGGCCGTCCGATATGGCGTCGACGTCCAACTCTATGGCGTCTTCCAGGTATGAATCGATCAGCACCGGGCTTTCGCCGGAAGCCTCGACGGCGTGCGTCATGTAGTATTTCAAGGCGTCGTCGTCGTGGACGATCTCCATGGCCCGGCCGCCCAGCACATATGACGGGCGGATGACCACCGGGTAGCCGATCCTCTTGGCGACGCCGCGGGCCTCGTCGAACGAGCGGGCCAGGCCATTGGCCGGCTGGCGCAGTTTCAGCCTTTTGATAAGGGATTGAAAGCGCTCGCGGTCCTCGGCCAGGTCGATGGCG
>JAZFTA010000166.1:0-4829 GCA_036446415.1 Rhodospirillales bacterium
AACGCTATTCTGATGCCGCACGGTGTTGTTCCTTTCTTGTGTCCAAATCGTCGCTAAACGCTTGGAAACAAGTAGAATCAACGCCGTGCGCCTTGTCTACAAAATTAAACCGGACAGCAGTGGACTTGATCCGGGGGTCCACCCGTCGTTGCGTGGATTACCGGGTCAAGCCCGGTAATGACGACGAGAGAAATGATTTCTCCAAATGTCCTGGCTTATGGAAGGATTATTGAACCACAGAGGCACAGAGACACAGAGACACAGAGAAGGAAAAAGAGAAGGTACGGGGGATGCGCTCCGCGCCAGAAAGGTTTATTCGAATCATTGCCGATAAGCCGCCATTGACGCCTATAGGCGAGGTATCTCTGTGCCTCTGCGTTCTCTGTGATCTCTGTGGTCAAACAACCGCCGCCCGAAAAGACACGGTGTTCATGGCGTGAACGCCACCTAATTTCCGTCCGCCGTTCTCAAATCGGCCCGTTCTTGAATTGTAAGGCTGGGGTGGTTGAATTTGAGGCTGTCAACCGCTACCCGGCAAGAGGATCATATTTTGTGAAATTGATCCGGGCCCGGCAAGTGCGCGGCTATTAAGCGCGTTTCTTTTCCGGCCGTTTTTTCTTATCCGGGGATAAATCCGCAAATCCGGTCAGCCGCACCGGCGGCCGGTCCGGAAACCGCGCCATCAGTTCCAGGCTGCCGCCCATGGCCTCGATGTAGCCGCGCAGAGTTGACAGCAACAAGTCGCTGCGTTTTTCCAGACGCGACACGCTGTCCTGGCCTGTGCGAAGTTTCTTGGCCACGCTGACCTGGGTTTTGTCGAGGGCCTTGCGCAGATCATGCAAGGTCAGTTCTTCGGCGATCAGTTCCCGGGTGCGCGCCTTGATCTCCTTGCGTTCTTGCGCTGAAAGCATCTCCAGCATTTGGTCCAGGGTTTTCGCCATTACAGGCCTCCTTTTCCGCCGATAACCGCAAGATGTTTGTCGAATCTCCGGTCCGCCTTGGCGATTAGCCGTTTGTAAAACCGTTTCTCAGATGTGCCCGACTTGTCGCCGGCGGTCAGAATAACCGCGTTCCGCTTCGGATCGAAGGCATAGGCGGCACGCCACACCCCGTCATCGGCCTTGAAACGTAACTCCTTCATGTTGGCGTGCCGGGACCCGTTCAAGGTGTCGGCATGTGGTCGCTTCAACTCCGGGCCGAACTCTTTGAGCAATCCGGCCATGGCCGCCAGTTCGATGCGAACCGCACGGGGCATACTCAAGAACTCAGGCTCGAACGCCCCATCAAATTGAACATTCCACTTCATGTATAATTATGGACTTAAATACATATGGTGTCAACGACATATTTTAGCATATCGTAATTATCTTCACCATCCCGTCGGGAGTGCGCCGCGTCCCTACCCCCCTTGTCTCCTGGCCCTCGGATGGGCGTCCAGGTAAACGGCCCGGAGTCTCGCCGAATCCACATCCGTATAGCGCTGGGTGGTGGACAGCGAGGCGTGGCCCAGCAGTTCCTGGATGGTCCTGAGATCGCCGCCGCCGGCCAATAGGTGGGTGGCGAATGAGTGCCTCAGGGCGTGCGGGGTGGCGGTCTCGGGCAACCCCAGCAGGGCGCGCAGCTTCTGCATGTGGCGCTGGGCGACCCGGGCCGTCAGGCGCCCGCCCCTGGCCCCGACGAACAGGGGTGAACCGCCCTCAAGTGGATATGGGCAAGCCCCAAGGTAGTCGTCGATGGCTTGGCGGACCACGAATAGGACCGGGACCAGGCGCTGCTTGTCTCCCTTGCCGGTGACGGTGATGGTTTCGCCTTTTGGCGCTTGGGATCTGTTCAGGCTTAAGGCCTCGCCGATGCGAAGGCCCGATCCGTAAAGCAAAAGTACAAGGGCGGCGTCGCGCTTGGCGATCCACGGCTGATCGCTTAGCTGTCCGGCCCCTTCCACGGTTTTCAAGGCCTGGGCCACGCTAAGCGCCTTAGGCAGGGATTTGGGCGTCTTGGGGGTGCGCACATTGGTAATGGCCGGGTTGTGGACCAGGCCGGCCTTCTCCAGGTATCGGAAGAAACCGCGGAGCGTCGACATCGCCCTGGCGGTCGAGGTCCGGGCCAGGCCCCGGGCCGCCCGGCCGGCCAGATAACTCCTGAAATCGGCCGCTTTCAGTTCGCCAAGGTCGCGAATTCCGGGCGCAAAGCCCAAGTGTTGGGACAGGAACTTCAAAAAAGCCGCCACATCGCTACGGTATGCGTCGATGGTGTGGGCCGAACAGCGGCGCTCGGCGCTAAGGCGTTTCAGCCATTCCTCTATGGCCTGGCAAACCGCGGGTTCGGCGGTGAAGGCAAGGTCCATCCAGGTTACCTAAAAAAAACCTTCAGCCGGCTTTCTCCAGCCATCTGTGCAGGCAGCGTTCCATGACCCGGGCCAGGAACGAGACCAGCTCGCTGCCCTGGTTGGGGTGGAAGGCGTGGGAGCGCGAACCAAGGGCCATGATGCCTCCCGGCGTGGTCAGGCCGGGCCTGATCCTGGCCAGGGCGGCGGAACGTACCAGGCCGGCGGCCTCGCCGAATATGTCGCCGCCCTCGTCGATGAAGGTGTTGGCCAGCACGGTGTCGTTCTCGGCCCCCAGCAAGCGGTCCACGGATCCGGGCTCGAGGCGTTTTATGAGGGGCGAGGCCAGTTGCGGGGCCGGGTTGCGGGCCGCCTCCAGACAGACGACGGCCACATCCACGTCGAGAAGCAGCGACACGTCGTCGGTTATTATCCGTAGCAGGTGCTCGAAATCGCCGGCCGACAGCATGGCCAGCACGGCGGCGTGGGTGCGGGTCTGCGTGGACATGTTGGAACGGCTGGTGTCGATTACCTCGCGGGCGCAGTTCCTCAGGTTTTCGATCTCTTCGCGCAGGCGTTCCAGCATGAACTGCTGCATGTCGACGACGCCTTCCTCGTTCCACCTGCCTTGCGGCAAAATAGCCTCGAACACGCCGGGACGGGTCAGGAAATCAGGGTTGCTGCGCAGGTAATCGACTATATCGGCGCTGGAAATCTGGCCTTGGGGCGCCGATTGAATTTCCTCGGCCGCCGCTTTTTCGTTGCTGGTGGTCATGATCGGGCCTTTCGTCTCAACAAACTCAAAAAATTAAGATCGATTCGCCCCCGGGAAGCCTGCAGGCGATCGGAATACCGCCGATGCACTGTCACTTTATCGTTTATTATCAACCACTTCATTCCCGACCCGCCGGCCTGTAAGCATCCGTTTGGGGGGCGGCGCGGGAATCGCTAGAGTGTACCCCATGCCAGATTCCCGCGCCAGTTCGAGCTACCTTCCGGAAGAAAAAATAAGCGTCCTTTTGCCCTTGCCCCTGAAAGGCCCCTACGATTACCGGGTCGGTGAGGGCCAGGCCTTGTCGGACGGCGACTTCGTCGAGGTCCCGCTGGGCCGGCGCATGGCCGCCGGCGTGGTCTGGGGGCCGGCCGCGTCGGGGATCGCCGAAGCCAGGGTCAAGGAGACGGTGCGGCGCCTCGAGGCGCCACCCCTGCCTCCGGTTATGATCAGGTTCATCGAATGGGTCGCCGCCTACACCGTTTATCCCAAGGGCCAGGTCCTGAAGATGGCGATGAGCGTAAGGGAGGCCCTCGAGCCGCCCAAGCCGGCCGTCGCCTACCGGCTGGGCGGCGCCGAGGTGGACATCAGGATGACCCCGGCCCGCAAAAAGGTCATTGCCGTCCTGGCCGGCGGGCCGCCGAGAAAGGCCAGGGAGCTGGCCCTGGAGGCCGGGGTTGGGGTTTCGGTGGTCAAGGGGCTGGCCAAGGCCGGGGCCATAGCCGCCGTCGAAATCGGCGAAGCGGATGTTCCGCCCTCCAACCGGTTCAGGCTTTCGGGACAAACACTTTCCGAAAGTCAGGCCGGGGCCGCCGACGAACTGAAAGCCAGGGTGGAAGCCGGGGAATTTTCGGTGACCCTGCTCGACGGGGTTCCGGGGGCCGGCAAGACCGAGGTTTACTTCAAGGCCATTGACGCCGCCCTCGGGCAAGGCCGCCAGGTTCTGGTCCTGCTGCCCGAAATCGCCCTTTCGGCCCAATGGCTGGCCCGTTTCAGGGAAAGGTTCGGGGCAGAGCCGGCCCTTTGGCATTCCGACCTCACCCCGGCCCGCCGCCGCGCTGCCTGGCGCGATGTCGCCGAGGGCCGGGCCAGGGTCGTGGTCGGGGCCCGCTCGGCGCTTTTTTTGCCCTATCCGGAACTTGGCCTGATCGTCGTCGACGAGGAACACGACGCCTCCTTCAAGCAGGAGGAAGGGGTAATATACAATGCCCGGGACATGGCGGTGGTGCGGGCCCGGCTGGGCGGTTTCGCAATAGTCCTGGTGTCGGCGACGCCGTCGCTGGAAACCGCCCTCAACGCCCAGGACGGCCGGTATTCAATCCTCAATCTTCCCAGCCGCCACGCCGGGGCCAGCCTGCCCGAAATCCGGGCCATCGACATGCGCTCGCAGAAACTCAAGTCCGGCGACTGGATTTCCGGCGATCTCAGGGCCGAGCTGAGGCGGACCTTCGAGGCCGGCGAGCAGGCCATGCTGTTCCTCAACCGCCGGGGTTACGCGCCGCTGACGCTGTGCCGCAAATGCGGCCACCGCCTGCAATGCCCGAGCTGCACGGCCTGGCTGGTCGACCACCGCCGGGGTGGCGGAGGTGGGGCCAGGGCCGGCGCCGCACGCCTTGAATGCCATCACTGCGGCTACCGGATAAGCCCGCCCCGGCAATGTCCGGCCTGCGGGGGGGAGGAGACGCTCGCCGTCTGCGGCCCCGGCGTCGAAAGGCTGGCCGAGGAGGCGGCGGC
>JAZFTA010000167.1:0-2869 GCA_036446415.1 Rhodospirillales bacterium
CCGTGCTTCAAGGTGGTGATAGCCCTCGCCGATGGCCCCGGCCAGCGGCAGCTTGAACCGCGCAAAAGTCTCGCTGTCTATGTTTCGCCGCTCGGTCAATTCTCCATTCGATGGGGTAAAGCTACCCGAAACCTGACCGCCGTCCTCAAGGTCCACCTTCCATTCAATAGCCTTTCCAATGAGCCTCTCGGGCAGGGATACTCTAACCGTGATATGGCCTTCGTTCAGCCTGACCACATATACCGGATCGAGGATTTTCCGCCATGGGCCATCTTCGAGTTCTTTTAAGGCTTGGGCTATTGCATTTTTTGAACCCACGCCGAAGCCCATGGCCGAGAGGATTGAAAGCTTGGCCTTGGTAGTTGTTTCATGAAGGCCGCCGAAGATGTCCCAGTAGGACTCCTCTATGCCGGCCAGGCCGGCCAGACGGTCAAGGGTATCCGCCGGGGCCTTCACCGGGGTGTTCCCTGGCCGCCGTCCTCATGGTTTTTTTCGAAGGTGAACCTTTGTTGTCCTTCCAAGTCCTCGACGCCCTCGCCATCGCCCGTTTCCTTGATATGGATCAGCAGGACCAGCGAGCGGTCTTGCAGGGGGTAGCTCTCCCTGGCCCTGAACCGGGCGCCGCCGCCTTCGAGGCCGGGCCGGGCGGTATCGAAAACGACCTGCCATTCCACTCCCAGACCGGGCGGCGGCAGCTTGAACGCCAATTGCTGGCTGTCGGCGTTGAGCAGGATTATGAAACGGTCGTCGATCAGATTTTCCCCGCCCCGCGAAAAATACTCGCCGGTGTCGCCGCCCAGATGGAAGCCGAAACACCTGGCGAACGACAAATGCCATTCGTCGTGGGTCAGTTCGCGGCCCTCCAGCGACAGCCAGGTAATGTCCTTGACGGCTGAGTCGCCGATGTGGCGGCCATGGAAGAAACGCGAACGGCGGAACACCGGGTGGCGGCGGCGCAGGCCGATCAGCATCCTTGTGAATTCAAGGAATTCAAGGTCTTCTTCGCCCATGCCTTGCCAGTCGATCCAGCTTATCGGGTTGTCCTGGCAGTAGGCGTTGTTGTTGCCCTGCTGGGTGCGGCCGAGTTCGTCGCCGCCAAGCAGCATCGGAACTCCTTGCGACAAAATCAGGGTGGCCATGAAATTGCGTTTCTGCTGGTACCGCCGCCGTCTGATTTCCGGATCATCTGACGGCCCCTCGGCGCCGCAGTTCCAACTGAGGTTGTTGTCGCTTCCGTCGCGGTTTTCCTCCCCGTTGGCCTCGTTTCGCTTGCTCTCATAGGTGAACGGGTCGGCCAGGGTGAAGACGTCGTGGGCGGTGAAGAAGTTGATCGATGACCGGGGGCGGCGTCCATGGTGTTCGAATTTGTCGCTGGATCCGGTAAGGCTGTAAGCCAGGTCGCCGATTATGCCGCCCTTGCCGTTCCAGAACGAGCGCACGGTGTCGCGGTACTCGCCGTTCCATTCCGACCAGCCCGGCGTGAACCGGCCAAGCTGGTAGCCGCCTTCTCCCAGGTCCCAGGGCTCGGCGATAAGTTTTACGCCATGCAGCGCCGGTTCCTGGCGGATTGCGTTGAGGAACGGGGCGTTGGAATTGAAGCCGCCGCCGTCGCGGGCCAGGGCCGAGGCCAGGTCGAAGCGGAAGCCGTCCACATGCATCTCCCGAACCCAGTAGCGCAGAGAATCCATGACCATCTGAAGGACCCTGGGATGGGTCATGTTGAGGGTGTTGCCGCAGCCGGTGTGGTCGATGTAGCGGCGCTCGTCGCCGGCAACCAGGCGGTAATACGAGGCGTTGTCGATTCCCTTGAGGCTGAGGGTCGGGCCGTTTTGGCCGCCCTCGCCGGTGTGGTTGAAAACCACGTCGAGGATCACCTGGATGGAGGCGTCGTGGAAATGGCGGACCATGGTGCGGAACTCGTTGGGATGGCCGCCGGCCAGGTAACGCGGCTCGGGCGTGAAAAAAGTGAATGGGTTGTAGCCCCAATAGTTGCTCAAGCCCTTGTCGGCCATGTTGCGCTGGTCCGAACAGGGCATGATGGGCAACATCTCGATGGTGTTGATGCCGAGATCGCTAAGGTGCCTTATGACCTCGGAAACGGTCAGCCCGGCGAAGGTGCCGCGCAAGGCGGGCAGTACATCGGGGTGGCGGGCCGTCATGCCGGCCACGTGCATCTCGTAGATTATGATTTCGTGCCAGGGAATGTCCGGCTTATTCTCGCCGCCCCAGTTGAAGGCGGTGTCTATTACCAAGCATTTGGGGACGTGGCGGGCGTTGTCGCGCTTGTCGAAGGACAGGTCGCCCTTGGAGCTTTCCATGCGGAAGCCGAAATTGGCCTTGTGCCAGGTCAGGCGCCCGTGCAGCCCCTTGGCGTAAGGGTCAACCAGCAGCTTGTGATGGTTGAAGCGGTGCCCCCGCGAAGGTTCGTAAGGGCCGTAAACCCTGTATCCGTAAATGGTCCCGGGGTGGGCGTCGGGAAGATAGCCGTGCCAGATTTGATCGGTGTATTCGGGCAGCTCGATGCGCTCCAGCTCCTTCTTTCCTTGGTGATCGAACAGGCACAACTCCACCTTTTCGGCGTTTTCCGAAAAAAGCGCGAAGTTGACGCCCTTGCCGTCCCAGGTGGCCCCCAGCGGCCACGACCTGCCGGGCCATACCGGGCGTCTGGCCGGCCGGCTGTCGGGGCTCATCGTCCGTTGCCCCGGCCGCGCGGGCGCAGCATCAGGGTGGCCAGCGGCGGCAGGGTCAGGGAAAGGGAGAAGGGGTGGCCGTGCATGGGATGGGCCTCGGCCTCGGCGCCGGCCAGGTTGCCGACGTTGGAGCCGCCATAGTGCTCGGAATCGGTGTTAAGGCATTCCTCGTAAAAACC
>JAZFTA010000168.1:0-2255 GCA_036446415.1 Rhodospirillales bacterium
CGGTGCGCGCCTTTCTTTTCCTGGCCGATCACGAATCGGCCGATGTGTGGTTCGGACTCCTTAGCTCCAGCGCCATGTTCGACCGGCAAGCGGGCCTTGACCTGAAAGCCCTGATGCCGTTGGCCAGGCTTTCCGATTCGCCCCAGGCGGCGGGGTGGAGTTCCGACGACCTGGACGGCTGGTGGAACCTGAACAAGGATAGGGAAGAAATACGTGACCGCGCCTCGCTGCTGTTCAGTATCTTCGACGCCATCGGCGAAGACGTTCCCGATGTCTCGTGGGAAGCGTTGATCGAAGGACCGGCCCGCACGATCGTGGCGATGCCCCATCCCGCCCTGTGGTACCGCCTTGAATCGGCCTCGCGGACCGGGTCCCAAGGCGAAGGCCCCAGGCTTGGCGAAACCGTGCTGCTTAGCCTTATAGCCCTTGGCGAGGGAGGGCCGGGCGAGGCCGATCCGGTGGTCCTGCGCCGGGTCTTGAAGTCACTCATCGCCGCCGGACTGGAAGCGGAATCCAGGGCCCTGGCCATGGAAGCGGCGGTGGCGGCCGGCCTGTGACGCCAAGGAGCGATGGTATGAGCCGTGGCGCCGCGCCGTCGCGCCGGGTCGAAACCTTCCTTGAGATGCTGGCGGCCGAACGCGGAGCCGCCGCCAACACCGTCGATTCCTACCGCCGCGACCTTTCCGGTTTCTCGGCTTTCGCGGCGGCCCGCGGACGTTCTCCCGAAGACGCCGACGCCTCGATAATCAAGGACTACATGGCCCATACCGCGGGCGCCGGCATGGCCGCCTCGACCGCCGCCAGAAGGCTTTCGGTGCTGCGCCAGTTCTTCCGCTTTTTGTATTCGGAAGGTTTTCGCGGCGACGACCCCACCGCCGCCATGGACAGCCCCAGGCAGGCAAGCGCCCTGCCCAAATACTTGAGCGAGGAGGAAGTGGACCGGCTTCTGACCGCCGCCGCCGGCCGCCCGGGAGCCGAGGGAAAGAGGCTCAACGCCATGGTGGAGATACTTTACGCAACCGGTTTGAGGGTATCGGAGCTGGTCGGCCTGCCCCTGTCGGCGGTCTCCGAGGAAGGCCGGATGCTGGTGGTCAGGGGCAAGGGAGGCAAGGAAAGAATGGTCCCGCTCAGCGAACCGGCCGATGATGCGATAAAAGCCTACGCCCTGGTCCGCGAAAAGTTTCTGCCCGGGAAAAAAGCTTCGGCCCCGGCCTCTTCCCAAGCCTCTCCGTGGCTTTTCCCATCGCGCTCCAAGACCGGGTTCCTGACCCGCGCCAGGTTCGCCCAGTTGTTGAAGGAACTGGCCTTCAAGGCCGGCATCGACCCGGCCCGGGTGTCGCCCCATGTGTTGAGGCATTCCTTCGCCAGCCACCTGTTGGCCCACGGCGCCGATCTGCGTTCCCTGCAACTGATGCTGGGCCATTCCGATATCTCCTCGACCCAGATATACACCCATGTCCTGGACCAGCACCTCAAACGGCTGGTCGAAAAGGCCCACCCTCTGTCCGGCAAAGTGGCCGGCAAAAAGGCGGGGGATGATGATTAGCCAATATCCGGGTTAGCCAATATCCGGTGCATATGATAAAAAACCGCCATGCATAATTATCTGGATTTCGAAAAACCGATCGCCGAGATAGAGGGCAGGATCGAGGAATTGCGCCATAAGGTCGATTCCGAAGGCGGCGACGTCGCCGGGGAAGTGACCAAGCTTCAGGCCAAGGCCGACAAGCTGTTGGCCCAGGCCTACGCCAAGCTGACCCCGTGGCAGCGGACCCAGGTCGCCCGCCATCCCGACCGGCCCCACGCCCTGGACTATATCAAGGCCCTGATCGACGACTTCACGCCGCTGGCCGGCGACCGCAAGTTCGCCGAGGACAAGGCCATAGTCGGAGGCCTGGGCTGGTTCAAGGGGGCCTCGGTGGTGGTCATCGGAAACGAGAAGGGGTCCGACACCGAAACAAGGATCAAGCACAATTTCGGCATGGCGAGGCCCGAAGGTTACCGCAAGGTCGTACGCCTGATGGAACTGGCCGACCGCTTCCACATTCCGGTCCTGACCCTGGTCGACACGCCGGGCGCCTATCCCGGCGTCGACGCCGAAGCCCGCGGCCAGTCCGAGGCGATAGCCAGGTCGATAGAGACCTGCCTGAAGATTCGGGTCCCGTCGATCAGCGTGATCATCGGCGAAGGCGGGTCCGGCGGGGCCATCGCCCTGGCCACCGCCAATCGGGTGCTGATGCTGGAAAACGCCATCT
>JAZFTA010000169.1:0-3788 GCA_036446415.1 Rhodospirillales bacterium
GGTGCTTTCCTCAACGAAAATTAAATGGACGTGGCAGGATAATTCCGATAATGAGTTCGGGTTCAGGGTGCGATCAGGCGGCGGCGCGAATGTATAGAAAAGATATTACCTGGTGGACGGACTAAAGACACAATAAGACCATGAACGACATGATATCCCAACCCTCGGCCGCCGAGTCCCGGCGCATCACAATTCACGGCCCAAAGGACTTCGACGGCATGCGGAAAGCCGGCCGGCTGGCCGCCGAGACCCTCGATTTCATCGCCGGGCATGTCAAGCCGGGGACAACAACCAACGAACTGGACAAACTGGCCCATGATTACATCATATCCCATGGCGCCATTCCGGCCCCCCTGGACTACAGGGGCTTCCCAAAATCCATCTGCACCTCCATCAACCACGTGGTTTGCCACGGAATTCCCTCAAACAGGAAACTGTTAAGCGGCGACAGCCTTAACATCGACGTTACGGTGATCCTGAGCGGCTGGTACGGTGATTCCAGCCGCATGTTTTTCGCCGGCAAGGCCGGCCTCAAGGCAAGGAAACTGGTCGACATTACCTTTGAAGCCCTGTGGCGCGGCATTAAGGCGGTCAAGCCCGGCGCCACGATCGGCGATATAGGGCACGCCATCCAGGATTTCGCCGAATCCAACCGTTGCTCGGTGGTCCGGGACTTTTGCGGACATGGCCTGGGACGCGTCTTTCACGATGCGCCCAACGTCATGCATTTCGGCCAGGCCGGCGAAGGCCCGGTTTTGAAGGAAGGCATGTTTTTCACCATCGAGCCGATGATCAACTCAGGGCGCTATGAGGTAAAGGTGCTGAGCGACGGCTGGACGGCGGTTACCAAGGACCGTTCGCTTTCCGCCCAGTTCGAGCATTCGATAGGCGTCACCGCCGATGGTTACGAGGTTTTCACCCTGTCGCCGGCCGGCCTGCACCACCCCCCCTACGTCTAATGAACGACAAGCCCCATTACGCCGGTCACCGCAAGCGCCTCAGGGAGCGCTTCCTGAAGGCCGGGACCGAATCGCTAGCCGATTACGAAATGCTTGAGTTGGTCCTGTTTCTTTGCCACCGCCGCCAGGACGTCAAGCCGCTCGCCAAGTCTTTGTTGAAACGCTTCGGCTCTTTTTCCGAAGTGATCAGCGCCGAGCCCAAGGCATTGGCCGAGGTGGACGGCGTCGGCGAGGCCGTCGCCGTAGCCCTCAAGACGGTCCAGGCGGCGGCCTTGCGTCTGGCCCGGGGCCAGGTCATGGACCGTCCGGTCTTGAGCAACTGGCGGGCATTGATGGATTACTGCCGGGCCTCCATGTCGTTCGAGGCGACCGAGCGGTTCAGGATCCTGTACCTCAACAACAAGAACGTCCTGATCGCCGACGAGGAGCAGCAAAAGGGCACCGTCGACCATACCCCCGTTTACCCCCGCGAGGTGGTCAAGCGGGCGTTGGAGATCAACGCCACCGCCATAATCATGGTCCACAACCACCCCAGCGGCGATCCCAGCCCGTCCAAGGCCGACATCGAGATGACCAGGGAAGTGGCGGCGGCCGGCGAAAAGCTGGGGATCACCCTGCACGACCACGTCATCGTGTCGAAGGGCGGGATCGTCTCGTTCAAGGAAACCGGGCTGTTGTAGGTTCCCTGATTTATCAGCCTTCCCGCCCGCCGGGGCCGCTTAAGGAGGGGAAAAGATCACCACCAAAACACCAAGGAAGAAAAGGGCTTGGGGTGACGCGGATGGACTGGGATGGATGGGGATAAGGCCTTTTAACAATTCAAGACCTGACCCGGCCTGTGGACCACTATATCGTCGACCACATCAAAGCCGGACGCGTCCTGGCAGACCCAAGAAACAACAGCAAAAGAACCCCGGAAAGTCGCAAAGTACGCAGCCATTTTGGCATTCTCGGCGATGGCAAAGGCATAACTGAACTGTTCACCGACACCCCACTTTCCCTGCGTCAAGGTTTTCGGTGGACCCAGCAGTTGAAAAATGCTGTCAGGAATGCCCTCAGTTGCAGCAGCGAAGTTCGAATACCATTGCACGGCGACACCGCCCTCAAGAGGCACTATCAGGCCGTCGGTGGTAGCGTAGTAAAGGGCAAGGCCGAGCTTGGCGCCAAACGACTGAATGCTTCGATTGAGAAGGGGGCCGCCGCAGTTGAAGACTCCGGCGACGTCCTTCGGTAATGATGGCTTCGATCTCATGAAGCGATGCTCCTGCCTGATCGACGGCATCATTTCCTCAATCAAGCCGGGAGCGTTTCTGTCCACCGCGTGCATAATCTTACCTACCTCGTCTCTATCGGCATGGGTCGGACCGTCGGGGTAGATTCGGCCCAGCATGGCCGCCACTTGTTCATACTGACGCGTGGCCTGGTTGCAGGCGTTACAGGCCGGTACTTCGAGCCCCTTGGGCCGCCGCTTGAGTGAAAACATCTGGCGCGACGGCACATGGTCGACCGTCGTTGCCGGCGTCGCACCGCCGCAAAAACAGCAATACGGATGCTTCCTCAGAAATGCCAGTTTGCGGCGTCTATTGTGTTTGGCTTCGCCCATGAATTGGAATTCAAATTGGGAGCAGGTCTTGCATTATAGCATCAGGACTTTCCGCCTTTCCGGTATTTTGGGCTCAAGTCTTTAATTGTGTATTGGCCTTATCCCCCTTCCATCCGTGTTCCCTTTTTCTCCTCTGTGATCTTAAGTGGCTTATACCTTTCTTCTCTGTGATCTCTGTGTTCCCCTTCCTTTTTACCAAGCACCCCCCCCCTCCTTCCCTCTGCCCCGGTCCTTGTTTCATGGTTGCGATATTCCCCACATCGGCTACCATGGGGGGCGGCGATAAGGAGGTGCCAGTGTTCCCAAGGTCGGTTCTCATCGGTTTGATTGTGGCGGTGTCGGTGACGGCCTGTGCCCAGGTCGATCGACCCGGGGATTTGGGTGAGGATTATCGATTGTCTAAAGTGATCGAAAAAGCATTCCGCGATGGCGATTGCGACAGGGCGCTGGGGTTGGTGCGCGACGCCGGGCAATCGGGCGATCATGTGTCGTTGCTTCTCCTTGGCTACATTTATGAAGGCGGAATGTGTGTCGATCAGGACCTCGAGGAGGCCTTCCGCATTTACCAAAGACTGGCGATGACCGGGGAAGACGATGGCATGCTTCTTTTGGGTTATTTTTACCTTAAGGGCCTGGGGGTTGAGAAAAACGAGGGGCAAGCCAGAAAATGGTTCAGGAAAGTCGCCTTTAAAAAGGCTGGATATTCGTCAACTGAAATTGCTGAGAATCTCTTCTCTTACACGTTTCTTTATCGTGGCACGCCGCAAGGAACAGTGCGGAACTTTTTTGTCCCGGAAACGGATGAATGGCTTAAGAAAATTATTCCGCATTCTGTTGAGGTCGGGTTAAGCAACACGCCGAAGGAGGTCTTGCAGGAATTCCAGTCGGCCCGGATGCTTTTCAAAAGCGGCCCACGGGTGCGTTACGAAGTGTCCAGGAAACTGAGGCATGGCATCGGTGTTCCCAAAGACATAGATGTAGCGAACAAATGGTTAAGATCGGCGGCAAGAGACGGCCTTAAGGAAGCCCTGTTCGACGAAGCGGTCATGGAGCTTGATTCCGCCGATCACAAAGACAACTGGTCGCCATGGAAACTTGAAAGGCTTGCCAAACAGGGCTTTGTCCCGGCAATGATGGAATTGTACGAGCGGTTCCTCCTGACAGGCCGGAAAGGAAAGCCCGACAAAGTGGCGGCATACTATTGGCTGGTGCGCGCCCGCGATGCC
>JAZFTA010000170.1:0-2252 GCA_036446415.1 Rhodospirillales bacterium
CCGTTAAGCGAGGCGTTGCGGGCCCCGACCACCGCCACCGCCTCCCTTTCCAGCAGGTGGGCATGGCCGAGCACGCTGATCAGCGGCGGCGCGTCCTCGATATGGGCCAGCAGGGGCGGATAGCCGGGCTCGATGCTGGCGATTATCCCGGCCCCCAGTCCGTCCAGGGTCTCCATCTCGCTCTCGGCGTCCGCTTTGGGGCATATCCTGATGGCCCGCTTGAGGCCGCCGCGCCGGGCCATATCGGGCAGCCCCGCCAGCGCCTCGGCGGCCGTGCCGAAACGCTCGATCAACCGGCGAAAGGTGATCGGGCCGACGTTCTCGGAACGGATCAGCCTAAGCCATTCCAGTTTTCCGGTAGTGGATAGTTGGCGCTTTTCTCCCATGGCGCGAAAGAGTGGGGGATGTTGGCGGGGCCGTCAAGAGGGGTGGAGGTTTAACCCTTACTTCTTCCCGCCGCCGATTTTGGGTTCCTCGCCCTTTATCAGGCGGGCGATGTTTTGGTGGTGGCGGGCCACCGACAGCAGGGCCATGGACAGGGCCAGCCCGGCCTCGGACCCGCCGGCCATGAAAAACATGTAAAACGGCGAGGCCGACAGCGAGACGATGGCGGCCAGCGACGAGTAGCGGAACAGGGCCGCCGCCAAAAGCCAGGTCAGGCACGCCAACAGGCCGACCGGCCAGGAGACGGCGAGCAGCACCCCCAAGGTGGTGGCCACCCCCTTGCCGCCGCGAAAACCCAGCCATACCGGAAAACTGTGGCCGATGATTGAGAACAGGCCGGCGATCATGGCGTTCTCGCCTGCCCATTCGCCTCCCAACTGTCCCATTATCAGGACCGCCACCGCCCCCTTTGCGCCGTCCAGTATCAGGGTCGCCGCGGCCAGGCCCTTGTTGCCGGTCCTCAGCACGTTGGTGGCGCCGATGTTGCCGGAACCTATTTTGCGCACGTCGCCCAGGCCGGCGGCGCGGGTCAGCACGAGTCCGAAGGGAATGGAGCCGAGCAGATAGCCGGCGGCGGCGGCCAGGATATGCAACCAGTATATGGATTCGGCGCCTTCCGCCATCAGCCGTCCATCTCAAAAACCGTGCGTCCGTCGACCACCGTCCTGATCACCCGGCCCTGCACCGGGCGGCCGTCGAATGGCGAGTTCTTGGATTTGCTCAAAAAGTCGCCGGCGTCCACCTTCCAGGGCCGGTCCGGATCGAACAGGGTGAGGTCGGCGGCCGCCCCCTTGGCCAGCCGTCCGCCCTCAATGCCCATCAGTTCGGCCGGGGCGCTGGTCAGCCGGCCGATGACCCCGATGAGCGGCATATGCCCGTTGTGGTACAGCTCCAAGGACACCGGGAGCAGGGTCTCCAGCCCGATGCCGCCGAACGCCGCCTGGGCGAAGGGCAGGCGCTTGGCGTCCTCGTCTTCCGGCGCGTGGTCCGAGGCGATGGCGTCGATGGCGCCGTCGCGGATTCCCTCGACGACGGCCTGGCGGTCCTCTTCCGAGCGCAGCGGCGGCGACAGCTTGGCGAAGGTCCTATAATCGCCGACCGCCGTTTCGTTGAGGGCGAAATAGGGCGGCGCCGTGTCGCAGGTGACGTCGATGCCCCTTTGCTTGGCCCGGCGCACCGCGTCTATGGACTCCCTGGTCGAGAGATGGGCGAAATGCAGCCTGGCGCCGGTCATCTCGACCAGATGGATGTCGCGTTCGACCATTATCACTTCGGCCTTGGCCGGGATGCCGGAAAGGCCGAGCCGCATGGCCATCTCGCCCTGGTTCATCGACCCGCCCTCGGCCAGGGCGGGATCTTCCGGGTGCTGGATGATCAGGAGTCCGAAGGTCGATGCGTAACTGAGCGCCCGGGCCATGACCTGGGCGTCGGCGACGGCGTGTACGGCGTCGGTGAAGGCGATGGCCCCGGCCTCGGCCAGCATTCCCATCTCGGCCAGTTCCTCCCCCTTAAGCCCCTTGGTCACCGCGCCGTAGGTGTAAACCTTGGCCAATCCCAGCTTGCGGGCCCGCCGGGCGATGAACTCGACGACCGACATGTCGTCGATAACCGGATTGGTGTTGGGCAGACAGATAAGGCTGGTCACCCCGCCGGCCGCCGCCGCCTGCCCGGCCGAGGCCAGGGTGCCCTTGTGCTCCTCGCCCGGTTCGCGCAACTGGACCCTGATGTCGACAAGCCCGGGGCTGAGCACGAGGCCGGCGCAGTCTATGACCTCGGCGTCCTCAGGCAGCCCGTCCTTGAACAGGTCC
>JAZFTA010000171.1:0-7695 GCA_036446415.1 Rhodospirillales bacterium
CTTTTTTTCAGACCAAGGCGGATATGTGATGAGCAAGGCCAGGGCCCGCCAGCGGGCCAAGGCGAGGGCGGCGGCCAAGGGGAAAAAGCCCCAGGCCAAGCCCGCCAGGCAGGAAAACACCAAACGGCCGGCCCGCTTCGAGGCCGAAGCCGGGGCCATGCGCCGGCCTTCGTCGGCCAACGTCAAGAACCTGGCCGGCATGAAGCGCGGCGCGGCCAGGTCAAGGTAGCCCCCTTAATATCCCCGGCCTTGCCGCAATCCCCATGCAAAAACCGCGGGAATCCGCCACTGCCCCGGCTTGTAAGGCTGTCTTAACAATCGCCTGATATGATTCTCCGACAATCAGGCCGGGACGCCGTTTCCTCCCCCCCCCAAGCGTCCCGGCATTCAACCCACATTTACCGGGCCATTCGTGGCCCGGTCTTTTTGGCGGGCGATGGTTCATCGGACCAAGGGCGGCGGCGGATCAACCGCCGGCTCCTCTTGAGCGGCCAGTTGAGCGGCCCGTTGAGCCGGGGCTCAGTCCAGGTCGCAAGCCATCAGGAAGTGGTTCTTGCCCCGTTTCTTGACCTTGTACATGGCCTCGTCGGCGGCCTTCATCACCCCGTAGGCGTCGGCCCCGTCGCCGGGGCAGAGGGCGATGCCGATCGAGCCGCCGATGAGGCCCTCGGCCCCGGCGGGCAGGGCGAAGGGGACGGCCAGCGACCGCAATATGCGGGCCGCCAGGGATTTGACCTCGGCGACGCCCCCAAGGTCGGTGTAGTTGATTACGAACTCATCACCGCCGATGCGGCCCACCGTGTCGGTCTTGCGGACCTGGGCCAGCAGGCGCGAGGCGACCTCCTTCAAAAGCATGTCGCCGGCCCCGTGGCCGTGGGTGTCGTTGATCTCCTTGAAAGCGTCGAGGTCGATGAAAAGCACCGCCGTCTTGGAGCCGTAGCGGTGGCCGCGTTGGATGGCGTGGTCCAGGCGGTCCATGAACAGCTGGCGGTTGGGTAGGCCGGTCAGGCCGTCGTGGGTGGCCATTTGGCGCATCCTCTCCTCGGCCTCGGCGCGCCGCGTAACCTCTTCGGAGAGTTCGCGGGTGCGGTCGCGGACCCTTTGTTCCAGTTCCTGGTTTATCTGGTGAAGGGCCATCACGGCGTTGCGGTGCTCGGTTATGTCGCGGGCCTCCAGCATGAAGCCGTTGCCGTCCTCGGTCGGGCTCAACGATACCTGGACGTCGAGGCAGCTTCCGTCGATGCGCTTTAACCTGGCCGGGAAAAGGCCCTCTTCCTCGACCAGGCAGGTTAACGCCTCGGGGTCCTCGAATACCTGGTGGTAGTCCTCATGGAACATCGAGGTAATGGGCTTGGCGATGACCTCTTTGGCCGATCTGGCGCCGAGCATGGCAAGCCCCGAATGGTTGATGAAGGTGATGATGCCGCCCGAAAATGAACAGATCAGGTCGGTGGCGTTATCGATGAGGGAGCGGAAGCGCATCTCGGTATCGCGAACGTAGGAGCCCAGCGCGGTGCGGTGAGAGACGTCCTCGGCCATTATTATCATGGTGCCGGAGCCCAGTTCCCTGGCATTTTGAATATTTATTTCGGCCCCGATGCGGGAATCGTCGGCCCTCACGAACATGGCCAGGCACGGCATTGCGTCTTCCAGCACCTGTTCGATCAGCCCAATGCCGGCGTATTCGGGGGCCAGCAGTTCGTCGAACGGGCGCCCTTCAAGAAGAACGGCCGCGTCGTAGCCCAGGAACCGGGCCCCCAAGGTGTTCATGGTGACGATAATGCCGTCGCGGCAGCAGCAGGCCAGGCCGGGGAAGAACTCCAACAGCTGGCAGACGTTCTCCTCGGTGAAGCGGGCCCCCCGGCTACGCCTTTCATGGTTTTCTGTCAACAACTCTCCCATAATTCACTATTTCGCATCCCCTCTCTTTCGCATCCCCAGGTTCGGGCAATAAGCACGCCGTCTTTAGCATGAAACCCAATAGCACGCATACAGTGGAATTCACCAATTATTCGGCAAGCGGCGCCGCCGCGGGGACGGGGAACGGCGTGAAAACCTTAGGGCCTAAACCCTTTGTATGCGCCGAGCCTCGGCGGGGTTGTGGCCGGGGTCGGAGGCCCTCGATTCCGGCCAGTTGAAGGGGACCTGCTTGTTACGGCAATCGACCACCTTCAGCTTCCTCTCGAGGCGCCTTTCCCGGCCCAGGACCTCGAGCTTGCGCCGCCGGCGGTTGGGGCCGAAAAAATTGGGGGTGCTGACGAACAGCGGGGCCCTTTCGATGACCCGGCAAATCCTCGAATAGATCAGCGTCGCCGTGAACGGCTTGGCCAGGAATTCACTCATCCCTGAGTCGCGGGCCTTACAGATGTGGTGGCGCTCGGTATTGGCGCTGATCATGACGAAAGGCACGAACGGGTTGGGCGAGTTGGAACCGTTGCGCACGGCGCGCAGGAACCTTATGCCGTCAAGGCCGGGCGCCCAGTCGGAAAAAATCATGTCCGGTTGCCTTTGGCGGAACATCTCAAGGGCCCGGTCGGTGTCGGTGGCCGTCCTCAGATCGCCGATGCCCAGCCTGGTCATGATGCCCCTTTCCATGTTCATGGAAAGGCCGTTCTTCTCGACGATGATGGCGCTTAGCTTCCTTAGATTGTATGAGGCCAGTTCGACCCCGCCCTCGACTATTATCCTGCCGGCGGAGCCCACCTGATACTTTACGGTCGACGACATTCTTCGTCTCCTAAAGCATATGCCGCCTTTCTGGCGGCGGTTATCCGGATATGGGGGAAGGATTGTAAAGGGCCAACATTACAGCTACCTGAAGGGGGCCGGGAGGCGGACCTTTACTTGAGGGCCGTTTCGGGTACGTAGCCGTGCTTGCCGCCGTAGCGGACTATCCTGTACCAGGCCGCGCCGCCGGTCACGGTCTTGCCGGTGACCTTAACCTTGCCGCCCGCCTCCAGGCGCCCGACCTGCTGGCTTTTCGCCGAAGGCTGGGAGCGGATGGCTTGGTCGCTCACCGCCTCCATGGTCATGGAGATGGCGGTGATGGACGATTGGTCGATGACCACAACCCGCTTATTGACCGGCACTTTCGTGGTCAGGCCCTTCCAGCCGATGTAGCCGGGTATCCCCAGCGCCGCCACCATCATGATGACGAAGACAGCGGCCATCGGCGATTTTTTCTTTTTCCCGGGGCCGTCGTCCACGTCCAGGCGGCGGTAATGGTGGCGGGCCCTTGAGGATTCCCTTTGGGCCGCGCCCGTTCCGGGGCCCATGCCGGGGCCAATTCCGGAGCCCATGCCGGCTCCGCTTTCCGAGCCCATAGCCGATAGCGCCGCCCCGGCCTCGGCTTTAAGCAGGGCGGCCACCGCGTCCCCGTCCCCGCCGCCCTCTTCCTGGGCCTTCCCGTCCTTGACCTGAATATCGAGCATGGCCTCCATCATCTTCATCTTGATCAGCAGGTTTTGGATGATCACAGCCGCATCGGTGTCATAGCTGGCGATGCGGCCGCGCAGCTCCTCGCCGTTGGTGACCACGGCCTCCGTATCCTCGGTGGCCTTGACCACGGTCGAGCGGGGCATGGAATCGTAAAGGGCGTTTTCGCCGACGATCCGGTTCCTGGTGAAGTCGGCGACCAAGTCCTCGTTGCCGTCGGCATCGACGTGATACAGCGAAAGCCTGCCCGAAACGATAAGCAGCACGCCGTCGCTGGGGTCGCCCTTGCGCCACAGCACCTCGCCCGCCTTGTAGGTCTTCTTCTTGAGGTCGTAGCCGTTTTCAGCCCCGCCGGGCCTGTCGCCCTTGGCCGGCGCCGGCTGGTTGGCCATGGCCGGCAGGGGCCTGTCGTAGGCGCGGTGGTCCAGTTCCGAGGCCATCAACTTCATCTTGGCCAGCAGGTTTTTGATGATCAACGACGATACGGTGTCGAGCCTCGATATCCTGGCCCGGATATCGGCGCTGGTGGTGATAGTAACCTCGACGGCGCCGGCCGCCTTGACCGTGGTCTCGCGGGGCTCGGACCCGTACAGCGCCGCCTCGCCGATCATCTGGCCGGGTCCGAAGTTGGCTACGAAGGTCTCGTTGCCGGCCTCGTCAACATGATAAAGGGCGGCCTCTCCGGAAACTATGAGGCACAGGAAATTGGCAGGATCTCCCTTGCGCCACAAGGCCTCGCCGGACGCGTAAGAGCCGCGCCGCTTATCGTGGCCGACGTCAAGAAGCCTGTCTTCGCTGGCCATTGATTCCCCCCCGCGGAAAACCCAAATATTGTAGAAATTTATCTATTAGGTTGAGGATAATAGTACGCATTGATTTAAGAATAATGAATCGCCATGAACACCACCCGCCCGGCGGCCGGGATCATGATTTGACCGCCCTCTGAGAGCCCAGCTTGGCAAGCTTGACAAAGAAAGTTCCGAAGGCCTGCTTGGTCGTGATCCCGTACCTTTCGGCGAAAAGCCGGGTCCGTTCCTTGTCCATGCCCTTCAGGCGGACCGGATTGAACATGGCCGAGAACAGGATGAAAAAATCGCGCTCGGTGAAGGCGGGAGGCTTTTCCCAGTTGTCGCCGTGTTGTTTATGAATGAAGGCGTGGGTGCCTATGCTTTCCATCTCCAGGTCGGTGTTTATCAGGTTTATGAACCATCCCAGGCGCATGTCGAAACGCCGGAACTTGCCGGCGATGGCGATCAGGGAACGCTCCAGGACATGTACGCAGCGCTGATCGGCGTAGAAGGACTTCCAGTCGCCGCCGCTTTCACCCAACAGCCCCTTCTCCTCGGCCACGCTTAGGCTGATCTCCATGCATTCGGCGAAAACCTTCTCGCCCAGCAGCATCCTGACGGCGGTCTGGAACTGGCCGAGGATATGGCGTCCAATCCCGCAATCGGGATCGTTGAACAAATGACAGAAGGTTTCGACGATAATGCGGCATAAAAAGTCTTTACGGCTGGACCGCTGGCGGATTTCCTCATGGTGTTCCAGGCATTTGGCGTATGAGCCCTGATAGAAGTGCTCCAGGGGACCTCCGGGGCTGATCATCGCGTTGGCCAGACGCCTGGCGTCATCCATTTTGACCAGGCCATTGTCCGAATACTCATTAAGCAAGCGAACGAAAAGCGACAGCGCGTGGCGGCCGACGGCGCTGCACGGCGTCTCGGAATCGCCGCCAGCGACGGCGGAGCCGCTGGATGGCTGCCCTTTTTTTTGGCCGCTACCCGTTTTCGGGTCGTCGTCCATTATGTCCGGTCCCCTTATACCAAGACCATTTTAGCCCCTCATCCCCCGCAATAAAAAGCAAAGAAAGTTGAATCCTCCTATAATGCGGGTTGGTATTAGGATGTGGCCATGCCGGCTAAGACATACAAGCATTTGACAATACCGGCTTTCCTCATGGCGGCCTGGACGGCGTTAATTCTTCCGGCCCCGGCCTTGGCCGGCGAAACCGTGCAAGGCCCCAGGCCCCAGGCCATGGACGACCGCTGGCTGATCAACCCGCCGGGGATCAGGGTCGAGACCTGGGTTTCCGGCCTCAAGGCCCCGTGGTCGCTGGCCTTCCTTCCCGACGGCCGGGCCCTGGTCAGTGAGCGCCAGGGACGCATCCGCCTGATCGGGCGCGGCGGAAAGGTCCGCACCCTGCTTTCATTCTCCATCCTCGAAGACGACGAAAGCGGCCTGATGGGCCTCGCCGTCGATCCCCGTTTTCCCCGACAACCCTACATCTACGCCATGTACACCTGGCGCGAAGGGGGACGCCGGGGCAACGCCGTGTTCCGCTTTACCCTTAAAGGCCAAAGGATGGAAAACGACCGCCTCATCGTCAGGAACATCCCGGCCGGCGACAACCACAACGGGGGGCGCATCCAGTTCGGCCCCGACGGCATGCTGTATGTCGGCACCGGCGATACATGGCGGCGCCAACTGGCTCAGCGCCCCGAAAGCCTGGCCGGCAAGATACTGCGGGTCGGGCCGGACGGCTCCATCCCCAAGGACAACCCCTTCCCCGGCTCGCCGGTATGGTCGCTGGGCCACCGCAACGTCCAGGGGCTGGCCTTCGAGCCCGGGACCGGCCGCCTGTTCGCCACCGAACACGGGCCTTCGGGCGAGGTCGGTTTCGGCGCCTACGACGAGGTCAACGTGATCGAAAGGGGCGCCAACTACGGCTGGCCCCTGGTCGCCGGGGCGCCCTCGCGCCGGGGTTTGGTGGACCCCATCGTGGCCTGGCCGGAGGTCGCGACGCCGCCATCGGGTGCCGCCTTCTGGCGGGGCGACCTGTACATCGCCACCCTGGGCAGCCAGGCCCTGGTCCGTATAGTTCTCAAGGGCGGCCGGGTAGCCGGCATCGAGCGCTGGTTTAACGACGGCGACGACAATCGTTACGGCCGCTTGCGCGATGCCGTCAGGGGGCCGGACGGGGCCCTTTACGTGCTTACCGGCAACCGCGACTGGCGGGGGTCCGACCCGGATCCAGACGACGACAGGATATTGAGGATAACCGCCGACTAGCAGCCTGCTAGCAGGTCAGGTGAAAGGCCCCGGCGAGGATCTCCGCGTCCTCTTCGGCCAGCCGGTTGAACAGGGTAACGGCTTCGCCGGTAAGGGCGGCGTCGAGAACCACCCCCCTGGCCCCGGCATGGGCGCGGGCCGCTTGGGGAACCTCCATGCGCCCGTAACGGCCGGTCCCCACCACCAGACGCCGAAGGCCCGGAACCCACACCGCGTCGAGGTCCTCGGGGATCAGCGAATGGCCGGCGGCGCGCCGCCACGATGACAGGACCCGGCCGGGAAGGATGATAAGGTCGGAGGTGAAGGCCCGGCCATCGACAACCATGCGCCCGAAATCGTATTCGGTGATTCTCGCCATCATAACTCAAGCTTGACGCAACCACCCCTCCATAAGCAAGCTTATCGGTGAAAGAACCCGCGAGAGGCCCGTATGGACAAAGACAGCATTCTCAAGGCGCGCCGCCGCCTGATCGAAACCATTGCCGACGAGGCCAGGGACACCGCCTCGTGGACCGGCCGGCGGGAGTTCTCGAAAGCCGTCATGAAGGCCATGGACAAGGTCGAGCGCCACCTTTTCGTGCTGGCCGAGGACAGGGACTACGCCTACGTCAACCGGCCCAGGGGAATTGGTTACGGCCAGACCATATCCCAACCCTACATCGTGGCCCTGATGACCGACCTTCTGGACCTCAAGGGAGGGGAAACGGTGCTTGAAATCGGCGCCGGGTCGGGCTATCAGGCCGCCGTCCTGGCCGAGATCGCGGGCCTGGTATATACCGTCGAGGCCGTCGAGGGGCTGGCCAAAAGGGCGGTTAAGCGTCTGCACGGGCTGGGCTACGAAAACGTCCAGGTCCGCCACGGCGACGGCTTTAACGGCTGGTCCGAACACGCCCCATACGACGCGATCATGGTCACGGCGGCGCCGGAAAGCATCCCCGAAAAGCTTATCGAGCAGTTGAAACCGGGCGGCCTCATGGTCATCCCCATCGGCCGGGTCCACGAAACCCAGACCCTGTACCGTGGATCAAAGAACCTGGACGGCGGCTTCAAGGCCCACAAAATCCTGCCCGTGGCCTTCGTTCCCATGGTGGCGGGAAAAAAGGGCGGCAATAATTGAACGGCCCGGTATTAAGAGTGGACCGCTGGCTGTGGTTCGCCAGGTTCTTCAAGAGCCGCTCAATGGCCACCAGA